>JBJKQC010000216.1:0-6338 GCA_046705745.1 Dehalococcoidia bacterium | reverse complement strand
ACCAAAGACACTGTTGCGCAGCTTGCCGCACTCCATGAAGAGCGCCACGCTGCCGTCACCCTGCTTGCCGCTGTCCTGCCTGCCGCCCAGGCTGCTGATTTGGGCCGTCTGAAACGCGGCGCCCGCGGAAAGCCCATTGGCATCGTAGAAGCTTCCGAAGCGGGCGGCGGAGGGGAGAGCGTCGAGGCGAACGTCGGCGCATACGTGATTGATACTGCATGGCTCAGAGGGACACTTCCCGAGCTTGCCATGCACCAGTCCGGTGAATATTACGTGACGGACCTGGTAGCCATGGCAGTCGCTGAAGGACGCCGGGTCGAGGCGCTTCAGCTAGAACGGACCGAAGAAGCGATCGGCGTGAATACCCGCGTCCAATTGGCGCAAGCGGAGCAGGCCATGCAGCGCCGGCTCCGCGAGCACTGGATGAACGAGGGTGTGACCATGCTCGACCCTGCCACGGTATACGTGGACACAACAGTGGAGATGGAGCCGGACGTAACAGTGCTCCCCAACTCGGCCCTGCGCGGGTCTACAAGGATCGGCCGGGGAGCGGAGATCGGCCCAAACGCGCAAGTGCTCGATTCGGTTGTGGGAGAAGGCGCCCGCGTTGGTCAGTCCATAGTGGAAGGGTCCATCATTGGGCCCGGGGCCGAAGTGGGGTGGTACTGCCACCTGCGTCCGGGGAACCACATCGAGCAAGGGGCGTTCATCGGCAATAATGTGGAAGTCAAGAACAGCCGCGTGGGAGCCGGCACGCACATTGGTCATTTCAGCTATATCGGCGATGCGGTCATCGGCGCCGGGGTCAACGTGGGTGCTGGGACCGTCACTTGCAACTACGATGGCGTCTCGAAGCACGTGACCGAGATCGGCAACGGTGCCTTCATCGGCAGTGATACGCTTCTGGTTGCTCCAGTGAAGATCGGAGAGCATGCGATGACGGGCGCTGGCGCCGTGGTTACGCACGACGTCGCGCCTGGAGACCGAGTCGCCGGTGTTCCGGCACGGATATTTCAATCACCGAGGCGGCCCGCAAACTCGGCCGTCGGAAACGAGGGGGGGCATTCCCTTGGATAGTGGCAGTACCGCGATGGCAATTATGCTGGTCTGCTCCGTTCTGGCCTTCTTGGGGTTTCATGGAGCCGACGCGGCGCTCCCGTTGCTTCGTCGCAGTGTGGTTCGAGAGGCCTTGAAGGAAGGCACTCTGCAAGACAGCGCGGTCCGGCGTTTGAGGTCGTCCAGAGCCGCCTACGAAGACGTGATATGGCTTCTGATCCTCCTTAGTACCGCCAGCACGACCGCTTTGGCCCTCGGCCTCCTTATCAGAGCAACCTCATTTGGGTGGCCCATCATTCTGGGCATACTCGCGGTCGGCTGGGGGACATTGGTCCTCCTCATTCCGTTGCTTGAGTTCGTGATCGAGCGGCTATCCCCGAAGCGGCTTGCGGCGTTGGGCGTTTTCATCCAGTTGTCGCTGTTGCCGTTCCTCCCGTTGCGGCGGCTGAGCCGGTCAGGCTTGCGGCTCACGCGCCAGCTGGAAGGGCAGGGGTCTACGGCCAACGGCAACGGCGATCATCCCCAGGGCGAGATATCAGTTGAGGAGGAGATAGCCGAGGAGGTCCTGGAGCCACAAGAACGCGCTATGATCCGGGCCATCCTGAACCTTGGGGAGATCCCCGTCCGGGAAATCATGGTGCCCCGCGTGGATGTGGTGGCATTGGGTGTAGACACAGCGATAGAGCAGGCGGTGCTGCGGCTGCTGGAAAGCGGCCACAGCCGCTTGCCCGTTTATGAGGAGACCCTCGACAACGTGATTGGCATCCTGTACAGCCGTGACCTATTGGCGGCAACCGCGCGCGGAAGGAGCGCCACACCGCCTACGCTTCGTGAATTGCTGCGGCCCGCGTTCTTTGTGCCGGAGAGCAAGCGAGTGGACGAAATGCTCACCGAGTTTCAGGAGCGGCGGGTGCATCTGGCCGTCGTGGTGGATGAGTACGGCGGCGTCGCGGGAATTGTGACTATCGAGGACCTCATCGAAGAGATCGTTGGGGAGATACAGGACGAATTCGATGTGGACGAGCCGGCCATTGAGCGTTGGGAGGGCGGAGAAGCCATCGTGGACGCGCGGATGCCGGTGGATAAATTCAATGATGAGTTCGGAGCGTCCATCAGCCCGGAAGGGTTCGATACTATTGGGGGCTTCCTTTTCAGCCGCCTGGGCCGGATTCCCACAGCGGGCGATGTGGTAACGGAGGGTGGCCTCCGCATGCAAGTCATCAGCACCGCAGGGCGCCGCATCAAGAAGGTCAGTGTCATCAAGCAAGTGCCGGTCGAGATCGTTGAAGGAGGCTCTGGCCCTGAGGGTGGCAATGGGCGATAGAAGGCCACCGATGGGGTACATGGCATAGCGGGCACTGGCGACGCGGTCCCACCAAGGCGACCGCAGAGTTCCTTCCCCTTGAGGGAGGATCTTTGAATGGGGTCTCAAGGCAGGCCGTAGACCTGGAACTGTGGGGGTAAAAGAACGTCTTGCACAAACGTCTTGCACAAAAGACAGCGTGCATAAGACCAGAGAACGCGATCGGGGCTGGTGGGTCCAACGAGGCGCTGTTGTCCGGAAGCTTCCGTCCGCTATACTGACATTCGTTACGCCCCCGTAGCTCAGTGGATAGAGCACCGGCCTCCGGAGCCGGTGGCAGGGGTTCGAGTCCCCTCGGGGGTACCACTTGTCGCTGCCCAAAGGGTCACATCGACCCCAAGCAAGTCCCCTAGCTTTGTCGGATCTGCTGGTAAATACTGCCCCGATGAGTGTTGGAAGACCCTAATTGGCGCATTGGCTCCCGATGCTAGGAACCCATGCTGCCGCGACGCCAGGCCTGAATAGCCTCGTCAAGGCCCTTACGCCGCCGCCGCGACTCGTCCAAGTCCTGCACGTATTCCTCGTAGCGTAGCTACCACCAGACTCACTGCCATGACTCCCACGAATCCCAGCCCTAAGAAAGTGAGCAATGGCGCTGGCCCCACGGAGTCCGCTGCGATGCCGTTCGCCAGGTTCATCAGGGCCATGGTCCCGCCGATGTTGATTTGATCGAGTCCTGTAATGCGCCCTCTCATGTGGTCTGGAGCAAGGGTCTGGACGATAGCGTTGCCAATGGCCATGAAGCCGGCCTGGGAAGCGCCCATGGCGGCGGTCGCCGATACGGCCATGGCCATGCTGTGGGAAGCGGCCAGCCCCAGCATCGAGGCTCCACTGGCAACGCCCATGGTCAGGAGCAGCCGGCCCCGAGCCAACTCGCTTCGCACCCCAGCGATGAGCACCACCGAGGCCACCGACCTAGCACCAACGCCCATCATCAGGTAACTGACGCCCGCCTCAGGATCTCCAAAGACATCGCGCGCCAATGCAGGGAGGATGGACTCGTAGGCCATGGTCATGGAGCAATGAAACGCAATGAGAAAGAACAAGGCGCGCAACCGGGGCTCGGCCCAGACGTAGCGGGCGGCTTGCCACAGTCCAGCAGCAAAACCGGAGCCCCGGCCTAGGCCTCCGCTTGCACGCGTGCGGACCTGGAGGACGCCGATGGTGCCAGCTAGGTAGAGCAGGGTGCTCACGAGGAATGCCGCTCCTGGCCCAAAGACCGCCAGAGCCGGCGCTATCAGCGCTGGTCCCAGGAAACGCGAGCCGTTGATCGTGACCCCAGACAAAGCCACCGCATTGGGCACGTGCTGGCGAGGCACCAAGACGGGCACCAGTGAATTCGTAACCGTCATCTGGACAGTCCTTACGGTCCCATTGATGACGGACAAGACCATCAAGTGCCACGCTTCCAGCGACCCCGTCATGACCAGGGCAGTCAGGACCGTGGCTTGAGCTGCTTGGGCAAGATACGTTGCCAGCAACAAGCTCCGCCGGTCGAATCGGTCGGCGAGATACCCAGCGACGGGCGGCATAACGAAGCGGGGAGCCATGGCCGCGAAGGTGGTCACCCCGACCAGTGCTGCGCCGGTCGACTGTCGCGACACAGATAGCCTCGTAATGAGCAGCCCGAAGCTTGGGGCCTACACTATTCGCCCGCTCTTAGCGAGAGAGGCCGCTGGCCCCATTGGCCGCCCGAACGGGGAAATATCGTGGAAATGAGCTCGCCATTGTTGTGCCCGCCAAGGTCCCAATGCCATGGTTGGCGAGCGCGGCCGCTCCCTCGACGAAGAGCATCCGCATCCCTCCCTGCAGGGCGCTTCCCTGGGAAATGCGCGCGAACAGGCTGCCGGCGACGAACAGCCTTATGGTGCTAGGGACGTGTAAATGCCAGCAGGAGCGCTGTGGACAAGAGTCGAGCTGGGTGAAGGCCCGACAAGAATATAGCGAGAATATGAGGAGTCTCAAAAGGCGAGGACGACGGCGCCCGCCGCAATGAGGCTTAGTCCGGTAATCGCCACGCCGGCTGCCCCTACCCGAAGCCAGCGTACCCAGCGCTCATTTGACGCGAGGACCTCACTTTCCGAACGATAGGTAACCAGGAAGACGGACGATGAGTCTGGTGACTTCGCGATGAGGAGACCGCCGCCGCTGTCGCTCACTTCACCCAGGACATAAAGGGGGCGACCCAAGGGCAAGACCTCCTCCGTAGTCCGGTAGCCGAGCGTGTGGCTTCCACTGAGGCCTCCGGGTACGGTAAAGCTGAACGCGCCGAAGGCGATCGTTGCCCCCTCCTGTGGAGCGGGCTCAAAACGGTCCGCTACCTTTTCGTACTCGATCTTCGCCCCGCTGGGGTCCACTCGCACCGTGCCGGTCGCATCCCGTACGAGGAAATCAACCGTTCGCTCATCCCGGCTTACCGTCTCGGAGCTCCGGTATCGCTGCGAGCGTGAGCGTCCTTGGGCGTCGCGCTCCCATCGTTCTTCCTCGGATTCTCGCTTCACCAGAGTTCGGTATGCGGCGCAAGGGGTCTGGGTCACCGGCGCCGTGAGCGGGCTGGGACATTCGCCGATGCCCTTCAGCTCCACGACCCTTGCGAAATAGCCTGGGCCGACGGCGGCTGCCGCATGGGCGCGGAGATCCTCTAGCTCCGACGCGGTGGATGTTTCCGTGCGCTGGATCAGACGAGCCTTGCGCCGGTAGATGAGCGATATCCACAACGGCACCAGCGAAACCAGCAACACGCCGAGCCCAACGAAAAGGAGAATCACCTCAACATCTCCTCGCGGTCTCCTACGCCTTCCTCAAAGGCGGCGCGGGGTATCTATCCTCACAATGCGCGCCGGACGTTTCACTGCCTGAAACGACCTCCGGCAGTGGGCAACGCGCCTAGGTAGGTCGCCACAGGAGTATCGTTGGTCAAAGAACGCCGGGCCCCCAGTCCTTTCGCCGCGAGGCCCCCGAAGGGGGTCTTCGAACGGGCCGAAGACCGAGGCAACCGGAATTTTCACTGGCCACGCTTGTGGACAGGCGGTTGGCCTCTGCCGATTTTCACTTAGGACTTCGCGCCGAGGCGGTCACAATCGGAACGCTTCAAGCTATGCGGCACCGGACTGGGGCTCTTGCCGCGCTGACCGCCGAGGCTAGATGCTCATGTCAGCCCAGAATCGTGCTGCCCACCAGAGTCCCAATACCATAAGTGACCAGCGCGGCCGCTCCTCCAATGAGGAGCATCCGCGTCCCACCCCATAGGGCGTTTCTCTGAGACATGCGCGCCAAGAGGCTGCCGACGGCGAACAGCGAGACGGCGCTGAGGAAAGCGCTCAGTACAAATGCGAAGCGTCCGACACCGAAGAGATACGGGGCGATTGGAATGAAGGCACCGCCCGTGAACGATGCGAAAGAGCTGATGCTGGCGCCCCACGGCGATCCGAGCTCGCTGGGATCCAACCCGAGCTCCTCCCTGGCCAGCGTGTCCAAAGCGGTCTCAGGGTTAGACATCAAACGCTGCGCTATCTCCCTGGCCTCTGCCCGCGAAAGACCTTTGGCCTGATAGATCAGGGCCAGTTCCGCCTCTTCCTCCTCCGGCCACTGATCAATCTCGGTCTGCTCAATCTCGATTTGCCGCTCGGCTACCTCCCGCTGAGAACGCATGGATATGTATTCGCCAGCGGCCATGGACAGCGCGCCGGCGAGGAGCCCAGAGATTCCCGTGAGCAACACGAAGGCCGGATTACCTGTGCCACCCGCGACGCCCATGACTAGGCTGAAATTGGAGGCCAGACCGTCGTTGGCGCCAAGGACAGCCGCCCGCAGGCTCCCGCCGCCACTAAAGACGTGCTGTTCACGACTTCTGATGAAATTGACCGGGTCCCGTATACCCGCAAGCTTGCCCAGCTCTTCGCTTTGGGCGCCTTGTTCC
>JBJKQC010000215.1:0-10373 GCA_046705745.1 Dehalococcoidia bacterium | reverse complement strand
AACGCCGAACGGCCCCACGGGGCACTCGGGGACCTGTCCCCAAACGAGTTTAACCTGGTAAATTGGGTGGCCGGTTGACCCAGCCGACTCACACGTCAACTGGTACAGAAAATGGGTCAGGACCATGTCAAGAACGACCGACCGGAATGCCTGCACGAGTTGGCGTTCGTTTACAACGCCCCGGCGCCCCATTGCTCCCACCTCTGCAATTAACCGCCGGCGCTTACGCTTCTCCTGGCTATCTCGTCCAGTCGGCGGCCTATGGCTAGGCCCCGGCTGCAGCAAATTAAGAGGCACAAGCACCCTTCCGGATCAGCCCATCAAGCTTTTCGGAAATGCGGCAGCGGCCAGCGCCGACAGCAGGCCGGCGGCGGCAAGCACCCAGAAGACGGTGGTGACATTTGTTGAACTCACCCAGAGCCCGATCACCAAGACGAGTAGCGCCCCGATGCCATTGGCAAGACCCAGAGCTATCCCCGATCCCATCGACCGGTTTTCAGGGAAGATGTCCTGGCCGATCAAGATGGTCGTCGAGCCGCTTAGGAACATGGCTATGCCCAGCACCGCCGCGGCGACCCAAATCCAGAATCCCGGTGCGTACGCGACGGGAAGGATGAGCGCGGCGGTCGCGACGGCGGAGATTAGTAAAACGAGCCGTCGACCCAGCCTGTCGGCGACCTGCCCACCCACCAAATTGCCGATAACGCCGACGAGAAGAATCGTCGTGATGATCGACGCGCCGCCCACCAGAGTTCCCCCACGGATGTGCCACATGACAGGGATGAAGGTGGCGAGGCCATAGGTTGCCAGTGAACGGGCGCCCGCGTACGAGACCAGCAGCACCGTGGGACGGAGGTGCCGCTTCCAGCGGATGGGAGTCCCGTGAGGCCTGGGGGGTAGTTTCGGCGCCCAGCGGAGCAGTAACGGGACTGTGACCACGGCGGGCAGGCCGACGACCCAGAGGCTTCGTAGGCCAAAGTGCACGCTGATGAGGCTGGCGGCGGTGGGCCAAGCCCCTCTCCCGAGTTCACCACCAACGAGAAACGCCGAGGTGAGCAAGCCCTGCCTGGAACCGACCATGCTGCGGACACCCGCCAGGGCCTGCGGGTGGAACAGTGAGCTACCTAAGCCGGTCAGCAGCAAGAGGACGATGAGCACCCAAGTATGCGGGGCCATGCCGATGAGCGCGCCCCCTAGGGAGCTGGCGATGAGCCCAAGGACCATGAGACTACGGCCTCCCAGGCGGTCGGCGAGCCAGCCGACCGCCGGCTGCAGCGCCTGTCCGACGGCGAGGGCCGCCATCAGCGCGCCGGCCATCCGGATCGGCTCGTGGAGGGAGACTAGGACGGCCGGGAGAATTCCTGGAAGATAGTTTGTTGCCCCGTCATTCAGGAAGTGGGCCCAACTCAGGCCCAACAGCCGTCCGGTACCCGTAGGTCTTCCAAGGCCCGTAGTTCTAGCCCGATCGACGGCAGCGGGGTTCCCTGTCATGGCCTTCTGCCCACCTCAGCCAGCCTTGGAGGCAGTCGTTCGCATTGTGGTTGACGAGGCGCCGACATCTCGGGCGTTCTGCATCGGCTCAGCACTCCCCTCGACCGTCCTCATCTGCTGCACCGCCCAAGGTCCCTGATGATGCTTCGATCGGCCTCTCCCGTCGCTGCTTGCAGCCATGCAGTGCATCGGTCGAAGGCGAAAAGGCATGGCTCTTCCTTACTCTTAGCCCCTGGCGCGCTATCCGTGTGGAGAGCCCTCGCTGATGCGTGCCGTCTACCTTACATAGGATTCTACCTCTTGGTCTTCCTTTAAGCCCTTTAAGCCCTGTGCCGCCATAGCGTCATCTACGATCTTGACTGCTGGCTGTCCAAGCCCGTGCTGTAGGCCCAGGCTGTCGCCCTTCCCTGTGCCGCTTTGAGCCCAGCCGTCTGTTGCTCCCTATCCCCGACCCCGTCTATGCGGCGGTGCACGGGTCGGGGGCCATCTTTAGTTCCAGGTCGAAGGTGGCGATCGAGGTGGCGTTCTCCGTCACGACGACTTGCATTTCGGTCTCCTCTCAATAGCCGATCGCCGTCGTAGCTTGGCCTAGGCTATTCTGCTTAATTGATGCCATAATGGCTTCAAGGACCTCACTAATGAGGTAAGCTGGCGAGCCAAGGGTCGGTCCCTGGCACCTTCTGCTTTTGTATTTTGCGGAGGTTTCTCGTATGCGGACTTTGGGGCTTGTTCTCCTCACGGTGCTTGCCACGCTTATCACCTCAGCATGCGGCCAGAACGTAGGGACGCCCACTGGGCAAGGCTTCACAGCAAATGCATCACCGACTGTGAACAGCGCAGCAGCAACGGCGACGCCAACCGCTACCGCTCTTGGCGCCGCCGCTACCGCTGAGGCGCCAGACACTGAAATTGGGAAGCCTGTCCCGGCTTCGGTGCTCCAGGCGCTAACGAACATCCCGCAGCAGGCCTGGGCCTCGGTATCAGGAACCGGCGCAGTGACACCCACAGCGGTCGCCCCAACGAATCCATCAAGCGGCACATCCACGCAAGTCTTGTGGGTCGGTGCTGAATTCTGTCCCTACTGTGCAGCGGAGCGGTGGCCGTTCATAGTCGCCCTGTCCCGCTTTGGCCAGTTCCAAGGGCTGAAGCTAATGGAGTCTTCGTCCGCGATAGGATTTCCGAACACGCCGACGTTCACGTTCCACGGGGCAACGTACACGAGCCAATATGTAGATCTACAGACTCTAGAGACTGCCGACCGGGCCGGCCAGCCGCTGGAAACGCCGACAGCAGCGCAGCAGGTCCTTCTCAACAAATACGATGCTCCCCCATATGCCCAAAGTAAGGGAGAGATCCCATTGGTACTGGTCAATCAGCGATATCTCTGGATTGGTACCTTTGCATCACCTGCGCTTTTCACAGGCCGAACGTGGCAGTCGATTGCTGACTCCCTTGCTAATCCTACTCATGGGCTACCGCTGTCCATTGTGGCAAACGCCAACATGATCACTGCGACCATTTGCGCTCAGGACGGTAATCAGCCAGCCAGCGTTTGTAACAACCTGGGCGTGCAAACGGCAGCTTTGCTCTTACCGACGCCGGAAGGGCCATGACCTCAAATCAGGCGGCGACACCCACCTATTCAAAGTGAGGTGGACCCAGGGGTTCGACAGGTGGCTAAGTTAGAATCCGCCCTCTAGCAGGCCCACGATCAGTCTCTTGGATCGATGAACGTCGCTTGGGGCGAGTTTCGGGCCTGCGCTTCCGACCCTCGCAGCGGGCGTGCTGGTCGACGGGCGATGAGAAAGGCGAAGAATGCGAGAGCCACAGCGACGGCAGCTGTAGCGCCGTAGATCGCGTGCAGACTCACGCCTGCCCGCGTTTCGAGCGGGCCGACGCCGAAGGCTGCGAGTGCGTAGCCGATCTGATAGAAGGCGATCAATCCGCCCGCCACCGACGCGGCGATGCTCTTGATCTGCTGTTCGCCGAAGCTGATACCTAGTGGCAGCAGTGCCGAGCAGCCTACGCCGGTCAGTGCAAAGGCCGGGATGCCGAGTAGCGCATGGGCCGGCCGTAGCACGGCGATGGCGACGAAACCGACAGCGACAACGAACGGTAGCATCTGGCAGACCAGACGCTCGGGAAACCATTTCTCGATGGCGGCGAAGAGGATGCGCCCCGCCGTCACCGTTCCCCAGAAAACGGTCAGGGCGAGCGAAGCCTGCGTCGTGCTCGCGCCCAGGTCCTGGGTCATGAACAGAGAAGCCCAGTTACCGTTCACCGTCTCGCAGATGCCGTACAAGAGTGCGAACGCCGCGAAAATCCAGAACCGGGAGGGAAATTTCGCCTCACTGCGGGCGTCTGTGCCGCTATCGGCTGGTCCATTCGGAGTCAGCGGCAATCGTGCACTGAACGCCAGCAACCCCAAGAGCAACGCACCGACCGTTATGGGCAGGCCCCACCAGATACCCAGACCGACGAAGAGCGCGACAAAGACCGGCGCTAGAGCGGTCCCGGAACCAAGCAACGCGTTCATCGCCAGTACTGCTTTATCGACCTTCTTCGGAAAGAACCGAGCGGCAAACGTGTTGAGTGTCGGCACCGTGAAGCCGAAACCCATGCCCAGGCAGGCTGTGGCCCCCAGCAGAACACCATAGGCCAACGGGTGTTGGTTGATCACGAACCAGCTCAGGAAGAGCAGCGCCATCGACGCCAGATTCGCGACGAGTCCCAAGAAGTAGATGCGCCGAGTGCCCAGCCGTCGTGCCAGGCCTGCGCCAAGCAGCGCCGAGCCAATTGCCGTGACCGCTTGCGGCACGAACATGCCGCCGTACTCCGTTGTTGAGAGGCCGTAGTTGGCTGCGCTGGTGAACACGACGCTCGCGGCCGGAAAAGTCACTAGCGCCAGGCCTTGGACCAAGCCCGTACCGTATACGGCGGCGATTTCGTCGTACCTGGCCATGGTCCGATCCTCTATTGCAGCCGTTGCAGCAGGTGTTCGCCCACCCGAAGCGCATTCGCGATGGCGGTCAACGACGGGTTCACTGCGCCAATGCTCGGAAAGAAGCTGGTGTCCACGACGTACAGGTTGTCTAGCTCATGCGCCTTGCAGTTGACGTCGAGCACCGAGTTGCTCGGATCGGCCCCGAATCGGCAGGTGCCTGCCTGGTGGGCAACGCCGGAGATAGGGATGTGCTTCCCCATGTACAGGTCGTTGGGAATGAGGTGTGGGTGCATATCCATGTGATCGAGCATCTCCTGCAGCTTCTTGCGCAGCCGATTGACCGGGTCCACATTCGTGAACTCGTAGTGGAGCTGGATCTCGCCACTTTGATTCACGGTCACTCGGTTCTCCGGCAGCGGCAGGTCTTCGCTGGTGAGCCAGAAATCCACCGCGTGCCGGGCGATTTCGTTCAGGGTAAAGCCAGGCGCGTACTTGGGAGCATCCTCCCTGAACATCGCGCCCTGGGACTTGCCGAGCATCTGGATGTTGCCGAGGGGAAAGTCGTAGTCTGGCGCGCCCAGATAAAAATCGTTGAGTGTGAGCGTCTTCTGGAAGTCGGTCGGGTTCTCGCGCAGGGACAGGGCGACCAACGCGACCGCGTTGTGAAACATGAAATTGCGGCCTACCATGTCCGAGCCGTTGGCCAGGCCGTGCGGGTGCTTTTCGTTGGCCGACATCAGGAGCAGCCGCGCGGAGTTGGCGGCACCGCAGGAGACGATGACGATGTTACCCGTGTATTCCTCGCGTTGACCGTTGCGCTCAGCGACCACCTTGGTCACCGTGCGCCCGCTGGCGTTGGTCTCGAGCCGCCGGACATGTACGTTCCTCTCTAGCGTCACGTTCGGGTGCTGCAACGCGGGCCGAACAGCGATAACCTCGGCGTCCGCCTTGCCGTGAACCAGGCAGGGATAGCCGTCGCAGGTGTTGCAGCGTATGCAGTGGCTGTGGGGACGGTCCGCTTCGTCGAGCAGGATGGCGGTGGGCGCGTAGGCCGGCCGGTAACCTGCTCGCTTCAAGCCATCGGCGATCTCCTGGACCCGTGGCTCGTGGCTCACTGGCGGAAAGGGGTAGGGCGCGCTGGCCGGTGGATCGGTGGGGTCGTCTCCGCGCCGACCGTGCACGTGGTAGAGGTTTTCCGCCTGCGTGTAATAAGGTTCCATGTCCTCGTAGCGGATGGGCCAGTCGGGAGTCACACCATCCGCGGTGCGATGGGCGGTGAAATCCTGTTGGCGCAGGCGGAACAGTGCTGCGCCGAACATTTTGGTCGCGCCGCCAACGAAATAGTGCACACCCGGCTGGAACGCTTTGCCATGCGAGTCATACCACGTGTCCTTCGACACGTAACGGTTGTTCACGAAGACTTCGGTAGGATCCCAGTTCTGCTTCTCGCGTGGGAGATAATCGCCTCGTTCGAGGATGAGAATGCGCTTACCCGAGGGCGCAAGCTTGAAGGCGAGCGTGCCGCCCCCCGCTCCGCTGCCGATGATGATGAAATCGTAATCGGTGTTCATGAGGCTCTCCCAGTCGTGGATGATGAATGGGAAATGTCGGTTGATCCTACACCCTTACCATACGAAAACGGAGCACTCCATGGTTCCTGAGTTGATCTCTGAACATGCCACCCCCGCAATGGAACGGTTGTTGCGACGCCGGGTAGATCGATGTGAGTCATTGGAGCATACAGATGGGTCAGGACATAGGTCCTGCGTTCACCGATAGTAGGGGACAATGGGTGCGGGGCGACGTGATAATTGAGGGAGCCGCAGCTCTGGTCAATATCGACTTGGACTGGTCCGAGTTCTGCAGCTATTTGCATCTGAATCTCTCCGACATCCCTGCTTCGCCCAGCGTCTATGGGGTTCGCGCGGTAGAAGGATGGTCTGAGCGCAACGGCGGATGAAGGAGACGCTGGTGAAAACAGTGAGGTATGCCTATCCGTGACCTTCCGTGTGGAGAGGTTGGTAGAGGGCAGGGGAGGGCAATCCAGTGAGATTCGTGCCGTCAATACTGGCGTCCCAAGAGCGGCAGCGACTTCGTGCCTACTTAGACGGGGCGCTTGTCCATATCTATGGGTCTGGGTTGGACGAACTCATTGCGAGCTTGAACGTGGGTAATGCTGGAAGGGATAGAGTCCCGCGGGGCACGTAAACGCAATTCGAAATTCACGTGGCCTCGCCTAAAGCGACGCCACCATTCGTGTCCATGGTGGAGATGGTGGCAATTGCCGAGAAGGTTCTCGGCCTAATGAACGTTTGCCAAGAAGAATGTGCGGATTTACAGAACAGACTCGCTGGAAATGGTGTGGGAGACAGCAGGCAGCGCAGACAGCAGCCCGGCGGGAGCGATTTTCCAGAAGACGCTGGTCATGGAAAGTGCCATCGTGGCCTGCCCACGGGGCGCTTTTAGACGACAGCCAATGCTAGGGGCACACCGTCCCCAGTTCTCCCCGTCGCGTTTCTCCGTCACCGATGGCTGATGAGCTGCTTCACGTCAGTTCCATGTGTGCCGGGCCGCTTTTCACAGGCCCCTCACAAGCTGAGTGTATGCTCCCACTGATAAGCGCTTGGAATCCGCTGGGCAAGGGGCGCCCTTCCAGTATGCAGGATACTGGACAAGTCTTTCGAGCGGAGATCAGCACGCCGTGCCTGCCAGCGTCTTTGGGTGCATGTTTTTAGGGTGAGTGTGCTGCACGCGATTGTTGATCCGCCTGATCATTCTGGCTCACGGGCAAGTGGATGACCCGTTGGGCGAAGCCCGCTGGAGGCACTCGCTGATCAGGTAATGGGGGCGCAGGGGCCATGGAACAGACCATTAATCACTTCATCGCCGTGGTCATCACTGCCCTCGGTTCACCCATCAGTCTGGCGGTTGTGGTGGCGCTGGCGTTCGCTGGAGAGTTCGGCATCGCACCGCCTGGCGTCTTGGACGCCGCATTGGTGGCGGCCGGCGTTGGACTGGCCCAGGGCGTCTTGATTGCCCTGGCGCTGCTGCCCTTGGTTATGATCGGGGCGGTCCTCGGTTCTGCTGCCTCTTACTGGCTGACGCAGCATGGAGTGAGGCTGTTCCTCCGGTTTGCGCGTCCCCCCAAGTGGGCTGGGACTTCGAACGTGCTAACGTCGCTTACTTCCGCCACGCCGTTCACCGTCGCGTTCTTACGCCAACTCCCCGGCTCACAGCTACCGCTCACGGCCATCTGGAGCGCCATGCGCGGGCGGCTTCGCCCCCTTCTCGAAGGCGTCGGACTTTCCGCACTCATCCATGGGGTAGTTGTAGTGGCCATTGGGGCCGTCTCGGCCTGGCTGCTCGGTCCGGGGTTTGAAGGCAGTGCTTTCTTCTTGGCTTTTGTCATCTCGCTGGCGATCGGGTTTGGGCTGGCTGCGGTAGCGCACCTCGTACAGAGGCGCCGGGTCCGTTCGCAAGGAAAAAAGGAATAGCGTTGGGTGCCATCACGTAGGTGGGGCAACGACCGTCGAGGCTAGCACCCCTGATCCTGTCATAGTAGGGCATGGGAACAGCGGCGTGAAATCGCTTCATGGCCGCTCTCCCGCTACGGGCCGGCCAGACGGTGATTGCGCTCTCGCACTCAAACGCAGGCGGTTAGCGCTCCAGAATAAGCTTGACCCTGATTGACGGGAGCATCGCATCCGCAGGATTACAGGTTTTCGCCTGGTGATCCCCACAGACCAACCTGAAAGACAGAACGGCGCCGTACATTGGGCGCCGTTCTGTCTTTCAGGTCCAGGGTTTTCCGACTCGTTCCCCAGGGAACTACCACTCATTCATTGCATCATTACGAGCCTGAACGGATACCTTTGTTTCCGGTGTTTCCGCCCATCGGGACTCCCCACTGCCCACGCGTGACACCTGGTTCACCCTCCCCGGAGTCCACCGGATCGGGTGCAGGCTCGCCCTGCATTCGCCCTAGGGGAAGGATGCTCTGTTCCGTCATCTCATCCATCATCAAGGCAGTACCGGCATACTAGGCGCACAGCGCAGTGACGAGGAAGAAATAGCCACCAATCGTCTCTGCGCGAGAAGAGTGCACGAAACTGGCGATGGCGGTGATAGTAGACGCTGCGGCAAGGACACAGGTGACAGCGAACAGCGCGATGTTGACCCTAGTCGCCGCAAATGCGAGGCCTCAGGTGATGGCGGTCATTGCGACCAGCCAGATGCCTATCTCTGGGAACACTATGCCCGGCGGCGTTACCGTTCCTGCCGCTACGGAGGTGTAGAGCACTCCATAGGCCAAGAAGAACGCGCCCCAGATGCCGTGCAGCACCGTTGCAAAGACATCGCGCGCTCGGTAGGCCACATCCCCGCCAACAACTGCATAAGGCCACCGGCCAGTGCGATAAACGGGAGCATGATGGCCGCGGCGAGCGCCCCGCTAAACCACTGCGCCCAAACGGCGGCAATAGCGAACGTGCGCGCACCAAGGGCCAATAAACCCAGGGCCGATGGCCCGGCTGTCGGCTGCAAGCAGATTTGCGTTTCCGCAGACAATGCGACGTGCGATTACCGGCTGTTGCTGCACGGCGTACCAATGGAGGATCCGGGCAGATTGCCCAACTCATTCGGTGCGGACAGGTTCTGCCAGATCATGACGGTGTATGAACCGCTCATGAGGCCATGGGCGGTACGCATTCGATAGACTGGGCTGTAGGCAACGGTGTGGCTTCCGCTGCTTGGAAGGCCTTGTCAGCCTGGCCGTGAAACGGTGCGCGCCGGTGGAGCCACTAGCCCCCCTGGCAGCGTCGGGGGTCGGTCAGCCCTGTGGCGCCCGCGTGGCCTGGAGCCTGTCCACTACGGCCCAGGGGTCGAACGGCTTTGCCACAAAGCGCCTGTCGAAAGGGCCGTACTGCTGGGTTGCATCGTGCTCATCGACGGCGGAGATGACCAGCCAAGGAATATCGTGGTCCCGCAGCCAATCCAGTACGTCAGCTGCCCGTCCGTCCGGCAGGCCGAGGTCGACCGTCACCGCATCCGGAGCTTTTTCGAGCAATTGGCGCAGCGCGTCCTCACCGCTTTCGGCCTCCGCCACGTCGAAGCCGGCCGCTCGAAAGGTTATGCGGAGTGTGCGCCGGACAGCCGAGTCATCTTCGATAATTAGGATCCGAGCCACACATACTCCATAGCCACGGCGCTTCAGCATACCTCACCGTACCGCTAGGGTGTGTTGTTTTCGTGAAGAGAACGCCGCGAGTTGTGAACGATCGGCCTAGTCAGCAGGGGCGGATAGCCGGTAGCCGACCGATGGCTCGCTGAAGATGTAGCAGGGGTTGCGGGCGTCGTCGCCCAATTTCCGCCGGAGGTTGCGCACAAAGGACCGCACTAGCTCGCGCTCGCCCGAGTACTCCGGTCCCCAGACACGCCGGAGAAGCTGCTCATGGGTCATTACTCGACCAGCGTTGTCGGCGAGCTCAGCGAGCAGTTTGTACTCGGTGGCAGACAACGCCACCAGCCGCTCGTTGACCGTGACGCGACGCTGCACGAAGTCGATGGTTAACTCATGAAGACGAAAGGCGGGCTTCATCGCCGCCGCATCCGGGAGGGCGCGCTTCCGCAGTGCTGCTTCGATGCGCGCGAATAGTTCCTCAGGAGAGAACGGCTTGGTGATGTAGTCATCGGCGCCGGCCCGCAACGCCTTCGCCGTCAGCACGGGATCGGCCATGGCAGTCAAGAAGATGACCGGCACTCCTGTGAACTCGCGGAAGCGCTGCAGGAGGTCCAGCCCGTTGCCGCCAGCGAGGTTGATGTCCAATAGCACCAGGTCTGCCTCTTCCTTTTCCACCAGCCTTTGTGCTTCCTCGTAATCACGGACGGCCAGGGGACGGTACCCGGCATCGTTCAAAGCTCGCTCAAGATAGCTCAGCAC
>JBJKQC010000214.1:0-4704 GCA_046705745.1 Dehalococcoidia bacterium | reverse complement strand
CATTATCTATGTCGGCAAAGCCGCCGTCCTCCGCAACCGCGTACGCTCATATTTCCAAACTCCGGGCGGGAAAGAGCCCAAAATCCAGGTGATGGTCTCGCGCATCGCCGACTTCGAATACATCGTGACGGAGTCGGTGCAGGAGGCGCTGCTGCTGGAGAACCTGCTCATCAAGCAGCACCAGCCCTTCTACAACGCGCGACTGAAAGACGATAAGACCTATCCATATATCAAAATAGATCTGTCGGAACAGTTCCCGCAGGTCTACTTCACCCGACGAGTGCTCCCCGATGGGGCCCGGTACTTTGGGCCATTCGCCAGCGCCAGCTCGGTCCGCAAGACCATGGACCTGCTTAAGAAGCTCTTCCCATACCGCTCCTGCACCAAGACCATTACTGGCAACGATGAGAGGCCGTGCCTGGAGTACTACATTCATCGATGCGTGGGACCGTGCATTGGGGCTGCTTCAAAAGATGAGTACCAACAGGTCGTTCGTCAGGTAGTAGCGTTCCTAGAAGGTGACTCTGAAAAAGTGGAGTTCGAGCTCAAGGACAAGATGGCGGAGGCATCCGACCGCCTCGAATTCGAACGGGCCGCCGTCCTCCGCGACCAAATACGTGCCATTGAGATGGTGTCGGAGCGGCAAAAAGTCGTCTCGGCACGCGACGAGGACTCCGACGTGATCGCCCTAGCCTACGACAAGGGCGAAGTGTGGGTCGAGCTATTCAAGGTCCGGAAAGGTAAGCTCATTGGGCGGGACCACTTCCTCATGGAGGGCGGAGACGCGGAGGACGAGTCCCGGCTGACGGAAGGGTTTATTCAGCAGTTCTACGAGGCCGCGCCCGACATCCCCCCTACCCTCCTCCTCCAGCATCCGATAGAGGCGGCGGGGATACTGGAGGAATGGCTCACGGTCAAACGGGGCCGAAAGGTCGTTGTGACCACACCACGGCGCGGCGAAAAACGGCGCCTGGTGGCGATGGCGGCAGAAAACGCTCTCCAGGGGCTGAACCAGCGGCGTCTGAAATGGCTGTCCGAGTCAGACAAGGTCCTACAGGCCCTCTCCGAGTTGCAGGAAGCATTGGACCTTGCCGACATTCCCCACCGAATGGAGTGCTACGACATCTCCAACATCCAGGGGACGAACTCCGTTGGTAGCATGGTGGTCTTCGAAGATGGCCGCCCCAAGCCCACATACTACCGTCGCTTCCAAATCAAGAACGTACAGGGTATCGACGACTACGCTTCAATGCAGGAGATGCTACGCCGGCGTTTCCGGAGGCTCGGCGACCTGCTCCTTAGAGAACGATCATCGTCCGCCGACAAACAGAGCGGGACGCAAGCAGCTGACGGGCAGCGCTACCGCAAACGACGACGTGCCAAGACAGGCGTGATGGCTACAAACGAATCGGCGACTGGGGAAGGGCACCAGGCGCAGGAATCATGGGGCCTGGTACCGGGGTTGGTCATTATAGACGGAGGAAAGGGCCACCTTGGCGCGGCACAGCAAGTGTTCTTGGAGCTTGGCATAACCGATATTCCCCTTTGTTCGTTGGCGAAGCAGGAAGAAGAGATTTTCTTGCCGCACATGGTGGAGCCGGTGGTCTTGCCGAGGGACTCGCAAGCGCTGTACCTGGTCCAACGCATCCGTGACGAAGCCCATCGCTTCGCGATCACATACCACCGACAACGTCGCAGTAAGTCCGCGATCCGGTCAGTACTCGATGACGCGCCCGGCATAGGCCCAAAGAGGCGCCGCGACTTGCTGCGACGGTTCGGCAGCGTCGCCGGCATCCGGGCAGCGTCGGTGGAGGATATCGCCGGAATCCCCGGCATTTCCCTTCAGTCGGCGCAAAAGCTGGCCGAGTACCTCGGCGGATCGGTCTCCGAGAGTGTCGGCCGAGAAGCGGCCCCATGATTCCCCTAAGCGACCCCGACCTCAAGCGCAGAACGACCCCGTATGTCCTGTATGGGTTGATACTTATCAACGTGCTGGTATTCGTCTACGAGCTTTTTCAGAACAACACGCAGCAGACGGCCTTCATCTACCGCTATGGGGCAATACCGTGGGAGCTCACCGGCCACGGACAAATCACCGCCGTGCGCATGGGGCCTTTGGGCGGGGTACTGGACGTGGCGTCTCCCGTGCCCACCTGGGCAACCATCTTCACCTCTATGTTCATCCATAGTGGCTGGCTACACATCGGCGGCAATATGCTTTTCCTGTGGGTCTTCGGCGATAACATCGAAGACCAGTTCGGCCACCTCAAGTTCCTATGTTTTTACCTTCTATCAGGGGTTATCGCGGCATGGGCCCAGGCGTACACGGTCCAAGCGTTTGCCCCGACCGAGATCCAGGTGCCCATGATCGGCGCCAGCGGGGCCATCGCCGGGGTGTTGGGCGCCTACATCGTTATGTTCCCGCGCAGCCGCATCCTCACCTTGGTATTTGTGTTCTTCATCATCCCTGTACGGCTGCCAGCCTTTGTGCTCTTAGGCGCCTGGATATTGCTCCAAGCCTTTAGCGGCATAGGCTCCATTGGCGTGACCAACACCGGCAGCGGGGTGGCGTACTTCGCGCACTTGGGTGGGTTCGCGGCCGGCCTTGCCGTTGGAGCGCTCTACCGTGTGATCAACGGCCCGCCACGGCCTCCGACAAAGCAGACCTACTGGCGCGGTCGGCCCATTAACTGACGGCCCCACATGACGACATGCTCGACAGGCCTACGATGGCAGGCCCCTCATTCCGAACGGGAAACACGGGGGACCGTCGGTGTAATCCGCCGGTGTAACCCGCTCGTCGAGGGCCGCCCCCTTGCTCTCTTTCAGATTCCGGCCTTCATGTCCCGGCCCGCAGGCCGCTCGCCTTGGTACGCATACCCGAAAAGCTTAGCGACGCAAACTCGCCAGGCCCGGCCACTTACTGCGAATCGCCGATTCGGCGGCCCGAGGCACGTCCTTAGACTCCAGAGAACGGCGTGCCTACAGCAATAGCGTCCGTGGGTGCTTGGGAGCACGGCGTGGGCAACAAGAGGAACCACAGTCTGGTCTTGGTCCAAGCTTTCAGTAGTCCTCAGGCAGCGGCCGACGCAGTGAAGTCCTTTTTGAAAGCTGGCTTCTCAGCGGAGGAGATCAGCGTCGTTTTCAAGCCGTCGATGA
This sequence comes from Dehalococcoidia bacterium, assembly GCA_046705745.1. GTDB lineage: Bacteria > Chloroflexota > Dehalococcoidia > Lucifugimonadales > Australimonadaceae > JBJKQC01. Next base: position 1,545 of record JBJKQC010000214.1, on the reverse strand, counting down.
CCGGCGCTGAAGAGACCCCAAAAGGGGCCTCCATGACGAGACCGGGCGAACAAGACAGGGCTTCTGTTCCAGACCTCCTATCCGGCGCGTGGTCAGCGGAGATACCAGGAGTCGGCATGGTGATCGGCGGCCCCCTCATCTTGCCAGCCTCGGCGCCAGAGGGAGCGGGTCTCGCCCGTGGACTCCGCGAGCTGGGGATAGAGGCCACGGAAGCCAGCCAATACCAAAAACGCCTAGAAGCCGGTGAGACGATCATCATTGCCGTCATCGGTATCGTGGAGAAACAGAAGGCCGACCTTCGGACTTAGCATCGCCTCATGGCGGGACGGCACATGCTTGGGTTGAAGGATACCGCCGCGCGAAAGTCACGGCATGTGCCTAGGGATGCCTAGGCGGCACCGCCTACTGAAAGGTGCGCCGCAATTAGACACAAGGGGATATCGAACAGGCGCAAGCGCCTTTACCGTGTCAGCATCAAAACACCCCCTCAACGCGAGGTAAGAAGTGCGTCGCTTCCTAGAAACCTTGTTCCGCCGCAAAGACATCTTCTTCATCCCCATCATCCTCACTCCTCTCATCGCTCTCGTGTTCTTGGTCCTGCTCGGAGCGCAATCGCAAGTGACCGCTTCGCTTTGGGTGGCCCCGGATCCGTATGCCACTACAACCCAACCTTCCGGCTCGTCCGCGTCATCGACGACCACGCCAAGCCAAACGGAAGCGCAAGCGCTCACGGAATTGCTCTCGACAGAGTCCTTTGAGACAAAGGTGTTAGATACGTCGGGGTTGGCTCAGCGCGTGCAGGAGGGCAGCTGGCCCGTTCTTAATCCCGCGCAGCAATTCTCCAAAGCCGTCGGTCTGGACAAGGTGCCGCTTCTCGGTGGACTGCTTCGCCGTTTGAGCTAGGCGGGCCCGGCTTCACAACAACAAGCCATGGCCGATGCCATGAACACGGTCGGGAAAGGCATCCAGGTCACGGCCACAGGCAACAACCTGATGACGATTTCCTACACCGGCAGCGACGCAGCCACCGGGCAGGCCCTAGTGAACGCGGTGATCTCCGACTACCAGGCGCAGAAAGCGTCCTTGGGCGCCGCGCCGGGACAACAAGCGATTCAAGCGCAGCAAGCCGAGGTGACGCAGCTGCAGCAGCAGATGAACCAGGCGCTGAACGCCGTGAACGCGTTCGTACAGGCCCACCCCGCACCCAGGACTACGGCCGCCGAAAACAGCCTTACACAATTGCAGAGCGACTACACCTTCCAGCAGTCCCTTTACCAAGGCGCGGTCCGCACGCTCAGCACTTTGCGTCAGGAAGTCAACGGAGGATCAGCAACGGGCGCAACCGGCCAGACCATCCAGGTCATCGACCCACCGGCGTCGCCACCGTCTTCGGGCTCTAGCTCCCGCTTGGTGATCATGATTCTCTTTCTCGCAATTGTCGTGGGCGCCGCTCTGGGAAGCACCGGAATCGCCATCATCACCTGGACAGACGGCACCGTCCACAGCATCAAGGACGTGGATGGGCTTGTCCACACGCCTTTGGCC
>JBJKQC010000213.1:0-3194 GCA_046705745.1 Dehalococcoidia bacterium | reverse complement strand
TCGTGATGCTGTAGCCCACAGCGCCCCATCCAAGTGTCTAGCGCGGTCGGACGGTGGGGCGTATAGGGCAAAGCTAGGGCGCACAGGCCGTCCATCCGTATGACCGGAGGCGCGGAACACCGGTTGGCGGCGATGGCGTTTATGTGGCCGTGGTGCAGGGGACACAAAATATTATAGCATGGGACGATATGGATGTGATAGGGGCGAAAAGGTGAGAACTGAGGAAGAGCGGGCGGCCACGGGGGCAGGCACCAGCCTGGCGAATAAATTCGCGGCTGGGAGTCCTTCCATCGGATGGAAGGACGCAAAGTCCGCCCGCGCGGACTGGAAGGCAGCGAATCCGCCCCGCCGGGCTGCGCCGGAATGACGGAGAAGCGCATTTTCTAAGGGATCCATCTTTTGCTGCTGTACGGCAAGCGTTAGTGCTCACGCCAGGAGCATCGAAAGACCCTGTCGCTCATCGCCCGCCCTGCCCGTTGGCGTCCACGTCCAGGCCGTACAGCCGCGCCGTGCTGTCCCACAGGACCTTCCGCTTGGTGGCCGCCGGCAAGTCTTGCGCCAGGAACTCGTTCATGGCTTCGGGGAATGCGCTGTCGGGGTGCGGGTAGTCCGTGGAGATCACCAACATGTCGTCGCCCAGCCGACGGACAACCTCCGCCGCCATCTCCTCGTCCGCCTCCAGCGAGATGTAGCACTGGCGCAGGAAGTACTCGCTGGGCGGCTTCTCCAGGGGCGCGTCGGTGTACTTCCTCCACTGGTCGTCCAGCCGATACAGCAGCCAGGGAAGCCACGAGCAGTTCGCCTCCAGGAACGCCACCCGCAGCCTGGGGTGCCGCTCCAAGACGCCGCTGAGCGTCATCCCCGCGACCATGCCCATCATCTGCGTCGGGAAGCTCAGCGCGTGCGTCAGCGTGCGGCCTGCCGGATGCCCCAGGTACTTGCGCGTCACATCCTCCCGCGACGGCGCCGTGGACGTCCCGTGGAACCCCACGGAGGTCCCCAGCCGCTCCAGCTCCGACCACAGCGGCTCCACCTCCGGGTCGTAGGGCAGACGGCCGTTCACCGGCTCGCAGTGCACCGTCACGCCCACGAAGCCCAGCTCGCGGACGGCACGCCGCGCCTCGTCGATGGCTAGGTCTATGTCCCGCAGCGAGAGCGCGCCCACCCCCTTCAGCCGGTCGGGCGCCGCCTTGCAGTAGTCGGCGATCCAGTCGTTGTAGGCCCGGCAGAGCGCCGCCGCCAGCTCCGGGCCGAGGTCGTCGATGGCCATGCCCAAGAGGCCGCCGGTGGTCCGGTACAGCACGGCGACATCGACGCCCTCCATGTCCATCGCCTGGAGGGTCGACTGTGGGTCGAAGCCCCGCTGGAAGGCATTTAGCTGGAACTCGCTCTGGCCCTTCTTGTCGCGCAGGCGCTGGTTTGCCTGGAAGAACTCCGGCCAGCGTCCCCAATAGGGAAAGGGCGCCCCGTCCACCACCCACGTATCGATGGCGGAGACATCGTTGACTTCCAGGCGTGGCGCCCGGTCCTGGAGCTCCGGGGGCAGGTAGCGGAGGAAGAGGTCGCCCGGCTCAATCACGTGCAAATCGCTGTCCATGATCCGGAACCCGCCCTTGGACATTTCCGTCTCCTCGCCGGCCTGTTGTATGCGCCACGCGCCCAAAACCGCACGTACCGCGCGCCCCTATGCTACCGCCCTCGATGATCCGCGGTCGCTACCCCACCGGCCTCTGCTCATCATCCCATCCTCATCCGCAGCGCCTCCTCGAGCCTTTCCCACCAACCCAGACCATCCATCGCGAAAAGCGACGCCAGTAAGGGGCTGCTTAAGGCGAACGACAGGCGGGACAATATCCGGGCAATGGCGTCACTAGTGTGTGGTGAGGGCATCAAGTGAGCCAGTGAGATGTCCCAGCGGGACGTTCGGTGCACGGGGAGTTCGATCCTCCCCCATCTCCACTAGGAACACGACAGAGGCCCCGCTTGGCAGCGGGGCCTCGAAGTTCAAGATTCGCGTATCCGGCTGGCTTTTGGATCCTCCAACTAGGTTCACGGGACGTTCAGCAGATTGTGTTGGTTCCCACTGTAGTGGTTCTGAGCATGCTTGACGGAACCCGGCTGGTAGAGCAACAGCCCCCCGGACGCGTACTGCCAGCCCGGAGGATTCTGCCCGCCGGGGTTCGGCCCTACGCCAACCGTACCGGTGTAGAAGTTGTCTGCGATTGCATTGCCTCGCACTACGCCGTTGGCCCCGAAGCCGAACTGGACACCGTTCTGGGCGATGAAGTCGACTTGCCCCAGCCCCGTGACCGTGTTGTCGGTTACCGCGACCGTGGCATTCTCGCCGTTCACCACGATGCCGCCCTTCTGGTAGGCGGAGATTTGATTTCCGTCCACGGTGCCGCCGACTGTTCCCGTTGTTTGGTATCCGTAGTAGTAGACAGCCACCCCATGTTGTGCTCCGTTGAACGGAGTTTCTCCGATACCGTGAATCGAACTGTCGGTCACGTTGACGGTCACGTCACCAGTGTTCCCGTCGACGAATACGCCGTAATAGGTTGCACCGGAGATGTCAGCCCCCTCTACGTTCCCTGGAGTTGTGGAACTGCTGTAGTACACGCCTATTTGGCAGCCCGTTGCATCGAGGGTCCCGCTGACGTCTCCTCCCACTTGAGCAGCTGTCAGGTCGCCCTTGCTCGTGGAGACCAGCGTACATGTAGGCGCCGCAGCAGCCGTGCCAGACCCGAACAGGAGTGCAGCCATCGCCACCAGCAGAGTTGCTACTAGCAGCAACCATCGGGATGCTCCTGCGTTCGTGAAAGTGGTCGTAGTCATGATTTTCTCCTAGCGTTGATTCGGGAATCTCCCTAGAAATGCCGCCGCGATACCGGCTTCTGTGCCTCCCGCTGCATCTCGATACGGCGTATCTCGCCTCAACTTCGGGCGCATCCTAGTCTGCGCAACCAACCTATGCAAGATATGCGACAGGGTAATCAAGCATCCGGAGCACCGATATGGTCACACTGCTTGTTTGTTCCCGTTACAGCAGTACGAAACCATTTCCTTTTGGAGCCCACCTGTTCTGGAGCCAACCCATGAACGGCCGGGGCGCTCCCGTTTTGGCGCTGTGATGCAGCGGTTAGCTTGGGTCCAAATGCGGCATTGAGCGCCAAGGGCTATTCTTCCGCCTCGTC
>JBJKQC010000212.1:0-2666 GCA_046705745.1 Dehalococcoidia bacterium | reverse complement strand
CTCCAAGGCGACCACGTTCATGCCGCCTTCCCGGGCCGCTAGCGCGGCGCACAGCGCGGCGTTCCCCGCGCCAACGACTACAAGATCAGTGGTGGTCACGGGTTGTGGCAGGAGCAGCTCCTCGGAGAATGGCTGCGCAACAAGGTAATGGGGCAGGGGACGGCATTGCAAGTGCCGGACCATACGCCGGTCATGGGTGGAGGCGCATCGCCGCACGCCCTAACGGCGGCTCTACACACCCCTCCGGCTAATCGGCCCTACGCAGGTTGATAGGCTCACTATCGTGGAACCCGGCTTGCCGGTGGCTGGACGCTCGCCGCTTACTGCTCACTCCTCACCCTCCGGATTTGGGCCCGGGTCGTCCTCACTCGCGTCGCGCTGCCGTCGCTTCCTCGTGGCGGCACGTTTGATGATTTCAAAGAGCTGCTCGCCCGAGTAAGGCTTGGTGAGAAACCCGTCCGGCTCGACTGCTGCGGAACGGGCGACCGTATCGGGGTCGCGGTGAGCGGTGACGAAGACCAGGATACAGTCGTGCTCGTTGCGTATTTCCTCGGCCGCATGGATGCCGTCCGGCTGGGGGTCCTGCAGGCGGACGTCCATCAACACAACGTCGGGGCGGTGGAGGAGGGCCAGCCTTACTCCTTCCTCGCCGCTGGCTGCCGTCCCGACTGGTTGGTACCCCGCGCGCCTCAGCAGCATGAATGTGGCCTGGGCGACCAGTTGCTCATCCTCGACGATCAGTACTGTGACGCCGTTGAACGCCGCGCCGGTCTGTCGCCGTGGCTCGGGCTGACGGCCCAGTTTCCTGCCATCGCTGAACAGGGCATGTCGTCGCGGTGCTGGAAAGTAGCGGATAGCCGTGGTGTGCGCTCTTCCGGGTTCCGACCTAACTGGCACGAAGCAGTTCCTCCATCCTGGCTTTAATCTCTTTGGGGCTGAAAGGCTTGGTGAGAAAAGCGTCGGGGTTGGTTGATGCGGCCCGGAGCCGCGTTTCTGGGTCTTCAAGCCCCGTAAGGAAGAGGAGACCGCAATCGTGGCGGCGGCGGATTTCCTTGGCCACCTCTATCCCATCGGATAGTGGCCCGCCAATACGGACATCCATGAGCACGAGATTGGGGTGGTGAAGGGCCGTGAGTCGAAGGGCGTCCTCTCCGCTCGCGGCCATGAGGGGCTCGTGTCCAATCTGCCGGATCAGCATGGCCAACTCTAACGAGACCAGTACCTCGTCTTCAACAGTCAGGACTTTCACTTGCCTAACCTCATTTGGGTCTAGCGCAGCGGTGAAGTGCGCGCTAGGCTACGTCACCGTGTCGGTAGCCGCACCAAGATTATGATGCTTGCCCTACGATGGCAAGGCGCCGATCGGCCGAGCGATGACCAGCAAGAGCGTCTCGTTTTGACGCGGCCCCCGATACGTTGCATGCCGCTCCGCGGGCCATCCAGAAGCATTTCTTGGAATAAGGGATGCATCAATGCCTTGTGGCGAAATGTTCTCTTATCGCTGGCGGCGGCCATAGCCCAGGCCAGCCGATTGACGACCGGCGAATCCGTTAGGCGTGCAAGTACGTTGAATGAAGAACGGTGATGATGGACGTTCCAGACCACGCTCGGGGTGTCCCTGTAGTGCAACAGCAGACCTTAGACCAGTTCGCGCTGCTGGTGACCGCGGTCAAGGACTACGCCGTCTTCATGCTGGACCCGTCCGGGCATATCGTCACCTGGAATGAGGGCGCCCAGCGCATTAAGGGCTACAAGACCGCGGAGGTTCTCGGTAAGCACTTCTCGATCTTCTATCCCCCGGAGGACGTCGCCGCGGGCAAGCCGCAGCGACTGCTGGACGTGGCGAAGCGGGACGGGCGTGTAGAAGATGAGGGCTGGCGCATCCGTAAGGACGGCTCCCGCTTCTGGGCCGACGTCGTCATCACTGCTCTCTACGATGAAGCCATGGAGTTTCGGGGCTACGGTAAGGTCACCCGCGACCTGACAGGTCAGCACCGGACGGATGAGCAGTTCCGCCTGCTGGTGACCGCGGTCAAGGACTATGCCATTTTCATGCTGGACCCCTCCGGCCACATCGTGACGTGGAACGAGGGTGCCCGCCGCATCAAGGGCTACGAGATCGAGGAGGTCCTCGGCAAGCATTTCTCTGTTTTCTATCCTCCAGGGGAAGTCGCCGCGGGCAAGCCGCAACGAATGCTGGAAGTGGCGAAGCGAGATGGGCGCGTAGAAGATGAGGGCTGGCGCATCCGTAGGGACGGCACCCGCTTCTGGGCCGATGTCGTCATCACCGCTCTATACGATGAGTCCGGAGAGCTCCGTGGCTTCGGCAAGGTCACCCGCGACCTGACGGAGCGGCGGCAGGCGGAGGAAAGGCAACGCGCTCAGGACCTCATATCGCAGCAGAAAGACATCCGGCTGAAGGAAATCCACCATCGTATCAGGAACAACCTGCAGGTGATTTCAAGCCTTCTCACACTCCAGTCCCTCCGGCTCCCCGACCCACAGCTGGCCCAAGTCTTCCAAGAAATGCAGGACCGCATCCAAGCGATGGCCGTGATCCACGAGAAGCTCTACCAGTCAAACGAAGACCTCGTCGACTTTGGCGATTACCTTACGGATTTGGTCTCCATGATCGCCGCCGGGCTGAGTCCGCATCAGCGGAACAT
>JBJKQC010000211.1:0-5218 GCA_046705745.1 Dehalococcoidia bacterium | reverse complement strand
ACGTGTCAATAAGGCATTAGAGAATGCCTTAAACCGAATCCTAAGGAGCGAGAGTGGTGCGTGGGAGAGCTTGGCTACGGCACCATGGAACGGGAATCTTACCTAATGGATCCCTCCGCCCCTCCTTCTGGGTAAGGGCATTCAGGACTTCAGCCGAAATGATGGGACGGGCCACGTCTCGGAAGCGTGCGTCACCGAGAACGGCTATTGCGTAGGCGAGATTAGCTCGTCCGGACGCACGCGGCCGTGGAGCATTCGGAGGTAATTGGCCGTGGTGGTTTCCGCCACCTGTTCCACGTCTACCCCTTGGAGAGTGGCGAGCTTCTCCGCTACCTGGGGCAGGTGCCAGGGCTCCGTCCAGCGAGCCCGGTATTTCTTGAAGGGCTGGGGGTAGGAATCAGTCTCGATAACGATGTGATCTAAGGGCAGAGCAGCGGCCACCTGCTGGAGGTATTCCAGACGGAGCAGCGGCTTGGCGAGAGAAATGTAAAAGCCGATCTCCATCACTTCCTCGGCGAGGTGATGGTCCTGCTGGAAGTAGTGCCAGGCGCCGCCTACTTCAGAAGCGCCTTCCTCACGCAACAGTCGCAGCGTATCCAAGTCGGCCTCGCGGGAGTGGACGACCAAAGGAAGTCCGAGCTCACGGGCTAGGCGAATTTGCTTTCGGAAGGCATCCTGCTGGATGTCCCATGAGGGAGAACCAGGCATGTAGTCCAGACCCGTCTCGCTCCACTCCACGACCCGTGGGTGACGCGCCAACTGCCGCAGCTCTGCCAGCGTTGCATGGTCTACCCACCCTGGGAGATCGGCTGGATGCAGACCTATGCCCGCCCGGACGATAGGGTAAGAATCGGCTAAAAGAACTACTGCTCGGCAAGATGCACTAGTCGTTCCGGCTGATATAATCAGTCCGATACTTGCCTGGCGGGCTCTTTCGATGAGCGGCTTCAGTTCCCCAGACTCGTACTGATCGATATGGGTATGCCCGTCTATTAGCGGGTGCTTTAACGAATATCTTTCAGCTTCGAATGTCCGCTCCATCTGCGACATTGTAGCTGACCAAGTTGCACAAGGAGAACGACGTGCCACTGCGCGCCTACGCAGAAAAAGTGCGGCCCTTTCTCCGTGGCAAGGCCCTCCATGCCCTGGTAGGGGCCGTTGTCAGCATCGGCATGACGTGGGCGGTGCTGCACGGGGTTCACTGGAAGGAAGTGCGCGCGGCCTTCCGCGGCTTCCCCATAGAACGGAGCCTGATTGCCCTCGTGCCGCTGGGAATGAGCATGCTCATGCGCTCCACCCGGTGGCATGTGCTCTTGCGGGGCGAGCGGTGCAGCTTGCGCCAGGTCTTCTTAACCCAGAACACCGGCATTGGGTTAAACAATCTGCTCCCCGTCCGCATGGTGAGCGAGCCTGTGCAGCTCGCCATGATCACCGTCCGCTATAGAGTGCCCTTCCCCGTGGCGGTGGCCAGCCTCCTGGCTGGAAACGTCATGGATATCCTCGCTACCACGACCCTGCTGGTTGTGGGTGTTTCGCTCACGCCGGACTTGCGAGGCGCCTTCGGTGCCATCCTCATTGGCGGCGTCGGCCTCGCCGCCGTGACCATGCTGGCGTTCTTTGTGGCGGCACGAGGCCTGAGTTCACTGCCCTTCGCAAAGGGCGTCCATTTTTTCCACCAGCTAACCACGGCTATCGCCATGCAGCGCCGCCGCCCCGTGCGGCTCGCGCTTTCCTACTTCGCCACGGTCGGCCATTGGCTGTTCGTCGGGCTTGCAGCTTGGCTGATTGCCCGAGGGATGGGCATGGACGTCAGCCCGATCGCCATGGCGACCATCATGGCCGCCACGACCTTTTTTGTGTCCGCCGTTCCCTCACTTCCGGGGGCCGTTGGGACATTCGAGGCCGCTATGGTCTTTATTCTAGGCCGGGTGGGTATCGATAGCGGTACCGCGCTGAGCTTCGCGTTGGTCTTGCACGCATTGGTGTTTCTCCCGGCGTCCACTATCGCATTAATCATGATCTCCCGGCTGGGAGTCAGCATCATCTTCCGTTCAACAGGACAGCAGCATGGCCTGCTCAGTGGAGTCACGCCCTCGGGCGCGGCCTGTGACACGCCCGAGAAGCAGCCGATCACGCGGTAGTTCCGGACCGCCGGTGGGTTGCTCTTAATGCAGGTGCTTTGGGTGTTCCGGAGGGGCCAAGAAGGCCGCTTCATCTATAATGGCGTTGGTGCCACACCACGTGGCCGTGCCGCGTGGCGCACCCTTTTGGGTCTGCACGCATCTTAGTCTGTAGACGTCCGTGGGCGTTGCCGCCCCGGCGCTAGACGATGGAGGTGACTATGGCAAAGCCCGAGGCTGTGTCCGACGCCGATTTTGAGACGACCGTGCTGGAAGCGGATAAACCTGTTCTCGTGGATTTTTGGGCGGACTGGTGTGGCCCATGCAAGATGATCGCACCAGCCATTGATGAGCTGGCGCAAGAGTACGACGGCAAGTTCCGGTTCACGAAGCTGGACGTGGACGCCAACCCCAAGACGGCGATGCAGTTCGGGGTCCGGAGCATCCCCACGCTGCTCTTGTTTAAGGAAGGCAAAGTAGCCGAGCAGGTTATTGGCGCGGTGCCGAAGTCGGTGCTCAAGAAGAAAATCGACAAGGTCTTGGAGGGATAGCGCGGGTCCTTTCCGAGGGTCAATTGCGGCGCTTCGTCGATCATGGACGGGGCGCCGTTTGCCGTTTGCGCTCGGACGATTTCGGCCGGACCGGACGCCCTCGTGCTAAGCTGAGCGCCATGCTCGGTGGCAGCACATCTCGCCTATGGCAGCGCTATGGACCATAACGGGAGTGAATGGGTCCCGGTGGGTCTCGCGGTCTTCAAAACCGTTGCGGGGCCGGCTTCCCGGTCCCGGGAGGGTTCGACTCCCTCGCACTCCCGCCAGATAATAGACTGGGGAAACGGCCGGAACGCAGGGAGCGGGAAAGGCCCTTGGCGTCGTTGCTGAAGGCTTATTGGTTCCGATTATGACACCAAATCGGCCCTAGCCTTCTCACAATGCGGCCTGCGTGGCGGTGCTGCTTACGCCGCTCCGGTGCCGCAGCGTTGAGGAGTCCGCGCTGTTGGCGGGAAGTTGGCCCGTAGTGCATCCGCCGCGCCCGGCGATCCTGGCGGCAACCGACCATATTTCAGGCGATTGCTGGCGGGCCGCCATGGCTCGCTGTTTTGGCCCTTGGAAGGTAGGTCTCCTGGTGCACCAATGCTGTTGGTAGCGCTACTCGTGGGATAACTCCTTGGCTCGGTGCCAGTGGCGTACCTCGTCGCCAAGGCACGAGGCGTCGACATCTTCAACGTGGGTACCCGCAATCCCGGCGCGGCCAACACGTTCCGCAGCATAGGGCGGAGCGCCGGGGTGCTCGTCTTTGCCCTGGATGCGGCCAAAGGAGTCGCCGCGGTGTTCGTGGCTGCGGCGCTGGGTGTCGCTCCGTTAGAGTTGCGCGTTGCAGCGGGAGCGGCGGCCGTCCTGGGACACTGGTATCCCGTGTTCCTCCGCTTTCGTGGAGGCGCCGGCCTAGCCCCATCCCTGGGAGTAGGATTCGGCGTTCTCCCCTTGGCGGCGCTGATCGGCTTCGTTCCCGGCGTCCTTACGCTGGTGCGCTTCCGAAGCACCGGCGATGCGGCCGGCGTTGGCTTCGCCCTGTTCCTGATCGCGGGAGTATTGATGGGTCAGTGGCGGACGGCCTTGGCCGTAACGTTGTTGGCGGTCCTGGTCATGGTATTCTCTCGGCTGGTTCACGCCCGCCGGAGCGCCACCAAAGGACGCGGGTGAATGGCGTGGCTGGCACGAAAGAAGCAAGAGCGCCGCTGCGAGGAGGACCGCTGATTATGGCGGCCTTGTATTGCATGGACGGGCCTTGCAGCAGGGCAGGCATTTCTTCCGGCCCGCACGGCGAAGGGGCTTCAGACCCTACAGTGACGCCCTGAAGACTCTTAATACCGCCCCTTAGTACGATGCGCACGGCCCGCAATGCTCGCACGATTAATGCAGCGGCCGGTTGGCCTCACTTCGCCCACCCATGAAAAAGCTCATCTACTACACTATCGCCAGCTACGCCGTCATCTGGGCCGCTCAGCTTGCCGGGCTTAACACCATGGTCGCCTACGCCGCATCATTCATGGTGCCGCCGGTGCTGCTCGTCGCCTGGATCGTCTTCCGGTCTAGGGGCATAGAGCAGCGAACACGGAAGGAGTACTGGAGTCGCCGGGAGCGCTATGACCCGACGCCGCCTGAGCTGCCGGCAGACGTGAAGGGCCACCTGCGCCGAGGCCGCTAGCTGATGAGCACCATGTGGACGACGCCGGGGCCGTGGACGCCGGTGGTCAGGACCATCTCGATGTCCGCCGTCTTGCTGGGGCCGGAGATGAAATTGAAGTAGTTCGGCCCCTTGCTTCGCGGCTGGAGGTACTGGAGCCGCATGAGGGCAAAGAAGTCGTCCAGGCTCTCGACGGCTTGCTCGGCCTCCACCAGCAGCACCAACGTTGGCGGCGCCAGGGAGGTCAGGCGCGCCAGGCCCTTGTGCGGCATGATGGCGCAACTCGCCGTCTCGGCGATGGCATAGGCCACGCCGCATACACCGAGGTCGGCCTCGAAGGCAATGTCCTTGAGCTCCGACCTCCGCCGGTTCCGGCCCGAGGCGAGCACTGTCCAGTTGATGTGCTTACGGCGCAAGGCGTTGTCCAGGTCCACTGTCTGGAAGATGGGCTCCGCCGAGCGGACGACCTTCTTGGCGCTAGCCTGCGCGGCGATATCGGCGATCAGGGCCGCAGCGGCCTCCGGCGTCTCCACGGGGTGCACGTTCCAGCCGGCCTTCGCCGCGTTCTCCGCCAGCTTCGCCAATATGCGGGGCCGGCGTGCTTCGTTCTTCGCCTGAATGGTGCGGACCTTCTCCTCGTGCCGCAGCAGGCTCGTCTTTAAGGGTGGGTAGTCGGGCGCGATCGTGGTGGGCTCGGTGCGACCTAAGGCGTCACGCACGCGCCGGAGAAAGGCCTGCTTGTTGGGGTCCTCTTGCGGTTGGGTGGTCATGACATTTGCGAGTGTACGGGGGGCTGCTCTTCTCCAACAACCGCGACGCCGAGCTACTCCTTTGACAACTCCTCCCGCCAGCGCTCGCGGAAGCTCTTGGCCGCCACGGCGGGGAAGTCACGGCCCTCGGTCCAACCCGAG
>JBJKQC010000210.1:0-3604 GCA_046705745.1 Dehalococcoidia bacterium | reverse complement strand
CAGGCCGAGGAAAGCGCAACCTCTTAGCAAAGAGATATCAGGGTTGCAGGCCCCATCGGGCAACGCCAAACGGGAGAGATCATTCAGCCGCTCTCCTTGCCATCTACCTGTCCCATGATGGCAGGACCTGTGCCGTTATAAGAACATACGTACTTCTCTGCCAGCCTCTGCGGCGGGCTTAGCCAATGGCCCAAGGCCGAACGAGGAAAACGAAAAACGCACAACTCTTGAATTCTTAATCCAGCTCTTCACGAAGCCGTCGCCGGACACCGACGGCCACGGGTGACTCGGCCCATGCGAGATTCATGCGATCTCAGGTTCTTAATCGACCGCACCACGGCCAGGCTCGCTCGGCCTGCCGCCCATCTCTGTGTGCCGTCGAAGCAGGATTCCGGGATAGGCCTATCGCGAAACGAGGATGAAAATGTCTCAATTCTTAATCCGGCCCTTCATCAAACCTTGCATCCGCAGGGGCGGACCGCACCCTGCCCTGACTTTTCCTGGGAAGCAAGACGGGCGCCCGCTTTGCTCCGATGACTGAAATGGGACTAAGCTCCATGAAATCAAAAACTCGCGGCATCTCAAATTCTTAATTGATCAGGCCATCTCCTGGCTGGTGCGCTCGGCCGCTCACCTGCCCTACCCTGCGCTCGGGCCTTCCATCCATTACAATGAGCGGTAGGCTGTAGGAGATGGAGGACGCCATGCACACTCCCTTCGAATGCTCCGCCGCGCTAAAGGAATGGGCCGTCGCCATCGAGGCCCTGGGCACCGGACGCCAGGCCCTCATCATCCGCAAGGGCGGCATTCGCGAGGAAGGCAAGCGCTTCGAAGTCCGCTTCCCCGAGTTTCTGCTCTTTCCGTCCTTTGAGCACCAGCAGGCAGACCTCCTGCGGCATGAGCATGCCGCTCAGCTTCGGCACGCCCTGGACGCTAGGCCGGACCAGGACAAACTCACCTTCACGCACTTCGCTACCGTCCATGAGGCATTCCCCGTGACCGAGGCTACAGAGTTGCATACCTTGGCCCGGCACCACATTTGGTCGGAGGAATACGCGGAGAAGCGGCTGCGCTGGAAGCCCAAGGTGGCGCTGACGGCCATGGTCCTGCGCGTCTACCGGCTGGCGGAGCCCAAGCAGGTCCCCATGCGGCCAGAGTACGCCGGCTGCAAGTCCTGGCTTCAACTTCTAGACGGCGTGGCCGTAGACGGCCTTACCCCTGCCTTGTCCGACGCGGCCTTCGCCGCCGAGGCTAGCGCCATCCATGAGGCTATCGCCTCTGTGACCAGCGGCGTGCACTAGTAAGCATGAGTGCACTCGTCCACAGCTTCCAGAGGCGCAACGACCAGAAGTTCACAGAGTCCACGACGTCCACCCAGTCCACTCCCTCTCAGGAGAAGGCTGGGCACGGCCCGTGCCCAGTAAGGAGAGTCCCGTGAAGTACCGCACGTTGGGAGAGACCGACCTCACCGTCTCTGAAGTGTCCTTTGGGGTCTGGAGCGTGAGCACCGGATGGTGGGGCAAGGTGGACAAACCCGATGCCATCAAGCTCCTGCGGAGCGCGCAGGAGCTGGGCGTCAACTTCTTCGACACGGCCGACACCTATGCTGAAGGCTATGGTGAGACCATCCTGCAAGAGGCCTTCGGCAAGCGCCGCCATGAGGTGGTCATCGGCACCAAGTTCGGCTACGACATCTATGCTCCACGGGAAGGCCACCGGGAGCGGCCACAGCGCTGGGACAAGGAGTTCGTGCGCAAGGCCTGCGAGGAAAGCCTGCGCCGCCTCGGCACCGACTATATCGACCTCTGGCAGCTCCACAACCCCCGGCTGGAAGCGATTCGCAACGATGAGCTGTTCACCCTGCTGGAGCAGCTCAAGCGGGAGGGAAAGATACGCCACTATGGCACGGCCTTGGGCCCGGACATCGGTTGGAAGGCCGAAGGTGATGCCTCCATGTCGGAGCGAAACGTGGAAAGCATGCAGATCATCTATAGCATCATCGAGCAGCAGCCGGCCCGATACTTCTTCCCGACGGCCCGAGAGCACAAAACCGGCCTGCTTGCCCGGGTGCCGCACGCGTCCGAGGTGCTGACCGACGAATTCACCGAGCAGATGAAAGTAGAGTTCGACCCATCGGACCACCGGGCCCACCGCAAGCGGGAGTGGCTGGACCAGGCCTTCCGCAAGCGGGAGCGCGTGCTGTTCGTCGCGCAAAACACCGGCCGGAGCCTTGCCCAAGCGGCGATCCAGTTCTGCCTAGCCGAGTCCCAGATCACCTCCATCCTGCCGAACATCGTCCGGCATGACCAGCTTGTGGAGTACGCCAAGGCGCCGGATGTGCCGCCGCTCACACAGGACGAGCTGGCAGAGCTCAACCGCCTATACGACGAGGAGTTCGCCGGGTTGGAGACCATCCAGCCCCAGCGCAACCGCTGACGTGGGGCCCCTTACGTAGTTATTAGAGCGAACGGATGCCCAAAGCCCCAGCCCAGCTAACACGGGCGAACGATTTGTCTGGATGAGCACGCGCCTACGATGCGTAAGGCGGGAATGAGTCTCGCCCAGTCCCTGCCAATAGGCTGGTAGCGCATCGAGTTGGTTAACCTTCTGCTCTGGCTCACCGCCCTCGAGGCGCTGGGTCTCATCACCTATCCACTCGTATATCGAGCGTGCTCGCGCCTGCCGGACCGCGGGTGGTCGCTGGCCAAGCCCCTCGGCCTGGTGTTGGCCGCCTATGGGACATGGCTCATCGGCCTAACCGGTACATTGCCCAACTCACGGCGGACCGTGCTGATAGCCGTCGCTGCTCTAGCGCTGGTCTCGTTGCTGGCCACGCGCGGCCGTTGGCGCGAGCCCTGGGCCGCCCTGCGGGACCGGGGGGGAGTGGTCTTCGCGTCGGAGCTGGCGTTTTTCTTTATTTTTGCCATGATGGCGCTCTTGCGGGCGTGGGTCCCGGACATCCGCCACACCGAGCAGCCCATGGACTTCATGATGCTGAACTCGGTGGTCGTGAGCCCCCATTACCCTCCCAATGATGCCTGGCTCTCAGGATTCCCAGTCTCGTACTACTACTTCGGGTATCTGATGCTCGGCATGCTCTCCATGCTCACCGGTGTTGCCACGTCCATCGCCTACAACCTCGGGCTGGCTACCATCGCCGGACTTGGCGCCATAGCAGTCTTCGGCATCACGTTCAACATGGTCCGGCTGGCGCGCGGCAGCGTTACTGGGGGCATGCTTGCAGGACTCGCGGCAATCTTCCTGCTTTTAATCGCCAGCAACCTTGGCGGCACGTTGGAAGTCCTGCGCGCGGCCCACGCCGGTAGCGCCCAGTTCTGGCATTGGATAGGCGTCAACGAGATTAACCCAGTCGAGCCCCAGTGGTGGTGGTGGAGGCCCAGCAGAGTTGTCTTTGGGGCCATCACAGAGTTTCCCTACTTCAGCTTCCTCTTGGGAGACCTTCACCCTCATGTCATGTCCATTCCTTTCGTGCTGCTGGCCATTGGGTTGTCCCTCCAGGTGTGGCTTGACCCAGCAATGCTGCGACTCCGGCGCTTGCCTTCGCGATGGCCACTGGTGCTGGTGACAGTGCTTGCCATTGGCG
>JBJKQC010000209.1:0-8712 GCA_046705745.1 Dehalococcoidia bacterium | reverse complement strand
GATTTGAAGATCGCCAAAACGTCTCGGGAGATGGCCCGCTGGTGGCAGCGAGGTCACATCTCTGCGATATCCCTCGCAATGTACACGTTCAGCGCTGTCGAGGAAACCTCGATAGTCCCCTGACGAGGTCCCGCCTCACGAGATGTGGGCCGCACCGTTCACTTCCAGCAATGCCCCCGATGTGTAATTGGCCAAGTCCGATACTAAGAAAAGGACTGGACCGACCGCCTCCTCCACCGTGCCGACGCGCTTCATGGGCAGTGACTCCACGTGCTTATCGCGGTGCGCCGTTGGAATGCCCAGCACCGCCTCGCCGACGTGCTCCTCCTGAGATTCCCGAGGTCTGGTCAGACGCGTGTCGATGGGACCATACGCCACTGAGTTGGCAAGGATGTTGAACGTGGCTCCTTCCAGCGCGACGGTCCGCGTCAGGCCCACGATCCCCGCCTTGGCGGCGGCGTAATTAACCTGCCCCAGGTTCCCGAAGCCGGACATGGAAGAGATGGTCACAATGTGCCGGGCAGGCGGCATCCCCCCCTGCTCCTGGGCTGCTCGGGCCTTCTCCCGCATCACCTTGAAAGCGTCACGGACGACCCGGAATGTCCCCGTTAAGTGCACGTCGATAATCGCCTGCCACTGCTCGTCCGTCATCCGATGCGTCATGCCGTCCCACGTGTAGCCCGCCGCCGTCACCACAGCATGGACGTCACCAAACCGCTCCACTGCAAGAGATGCTAGCCGCTCGCCAATGCTCGGCTCCATCACGGAAGCCGCCAGGCCTACTGCGCGGCCTCCTAGCGAACCCACCTGCCGCAGCGTCTCGTCCAGCGGCCCTTGCTCTAGGTCATTCAAGACCAGCTCCGCTCCCTCCTCTGCTAGGGCCAGCGCCACGCCCTGTCCGATGCCCCGTCCGGCACCCGTCACGATTGCCACACGACCACGAATACCTTTCACCGGGACATACCTCCAATTGTGTTCTCACAGGGCCTTTCGATATCCCAGGCTCCAGCGCTCATTCCCGACCCCTCCCCTTCCTGAGCATGGGTCTTGTGCTGCACGTAGAACACGAACAGCTCCTGGCAGACCTACTCCAGCGGCACTCCAGGCCTATTCCGTTGTGCATAGCCCTCGACTAGGGTCGCTACGTTATCAGGAAGCTCGATTGCCACTTTCATGCCATTTGCCCCACACCTCCTGACTGCTGCGCTATTCTAGACGGTGATGAGGACGTGCGGAAGACAGGGGCCGAGTGCTGCCCGAGATCCCTGTGTATTTCCTTGCGGTACAATCGGCGCCATCCCCTCGCACGGAGGCCGACATGCCCCTCGACCAACACCGCCTGCACGAACTCGCCCACGCTCTCATGCAGGCCCGCGAGTCGCGCACTCCCGTTCCGCCGCTCACCGAAAGAGTACCGGACATCACGACTGCGGACGCGTATCAAATCGCCGCGGATATCATCGGTCACCTGATAGAGGACGGTCGGCGCATCGTGGGCAGAAAGGTGGGCCTGACCAGCCAGGCCATGCAGCGGGCATTGGGCATCGACACCCCCGACTTCGGCGTCATTCTGGACGACATGACGGTCCGCGATGGCGCCCGCGTCAAGCGCGCAAGTCTCATCCAGCCCAAGGTGGAGCCGGAGATCGCCTTCCGCCTCAAGGCGCCTCTGCGCGGTCCGGGCGTCACCGCGGACCAAGTGCTCGCCGCGACGGACTACGTCATGCCGGTTCTCGAGATCGTGGACAGCCGCATTCAGGACTGGCGCATCAGGGAGCAGGACACCATTGCGGACAACGGCTCCTCCGCCCTCGTCGTCCTCGGCTCCATCCGCCTGCCCGTCTCGGCCCTAGATCTTGCTGCCGAGGAGGTCATCCTCAGCCACAACGGACATGAGGTGGACCGTGGCGTCGGCGCCGATGTTCTGAACAACCCAGCCGAATCCGTTGCCTGGTGCGCCAACAAGCTCGCTGAGTTTGGCGCCGGCCTCGCCGCCGGCGAGCTCATCCTCCCCGGCTCCATGACGACCGCAGTTGATGTCAACCCCGGCGACACCGTCTCCGCCACCTTTGCCTCGCTGGGCCAAATATCCGTGAGGTTCGTCTAAGTCTCTACCTGGCGATGTCCCGCCTCTGGAACACCACCAGCGCCCCGACAAACCCTACCAGCCCCACGCCAAACAGCACCGCCAGATCCCTCACGGGCAGACCGCCCATCTCCGCAATGCCTTGTGGGTCGTAATAGTGGAATACCGACAAAGGGCCGAAGGGCCTCGCCGGACTCCACAGCGCCGCCAAGAAGTCCAGGAAGTACATGGCCGTGAAGACGCCGGCCAATATGCCGGTCGTCTGGCCACCGTCACTGCTCGCCGCCGACACTAGCATCGAAATCCCGCCAATGGCCAAGGCCAGCGCCAGCGTGTTCACCTGCACGCGCACGAACACCATCATGTCGATTCCAGCTTGCTGGTGTGTCACTGCCAGACCAGCCCAGGTTCCGATCACCGCGATCGTGAGGATCACCAGCAGTCCTAGGAGCATCGCGCCCATACGGGCCAGAAGCAGCCGCCAGCGCGCGACTGGCGCAGACAGGAGCATGAGTATGCTTCCCCGCTCGATCTCTCGCGCTACGGCTCCCGAGGACATGCCTATGACAAAGCCGGAGATGGCGATGAGGTAAATAGGGTGCCGGTACTCTGCCGCTAAAAACCCCTCAGGCGTAGTCGCGAAGCCGCCCTGGGCCCGGAACAGAGCGCGGAAGCTTTCCGGCACGAACCGTAGGAGTTGTTGAATGGACTGGAAACCGCCAAACGCCTGCAGCGTGTAGACAATGATCATGCCTACGGCGAAAAGCGCCAGCGCTATGGCCACCAGGCCATAGCGTGAGCCCCAGAAGGTCTGTCGGAATGCGGTGACCATCGCTACGCCCCCTCGACACCGTTGTGCCCCTGCGCTACTCCGTGGCGATAGAACCCCAGAAACAGCTCCTCCAGGCTCGGTCGCTCGAACACCAAGTCCACCAGATCGTACCGTGCTAGCTCGCGGACCACGGTATTCACATCCCCGCGCACCGAAAGCCGCCACGTCGCGCCTTCCTTTGCGGCGACCTCCACGCCCGGCAACCGAAAACCGTCCTCGGGGACCGAGCGGAATTGGACCAGCATTGTGCGCGTCCGTCCTTTACGCAGCATCTCGATAGAGCCCGCGCTCACAATCAGGCCGTCCCGAACCAGCGCCACGCGCTCACAGATTTCTTCCACGTCTGACAGCACGTGAGAAGACATGAAGACCGTGGCGCCCCGGGCCCGCTCCTCGCGAAAAAGGCTAAACAGCACCTGCCGCATCAGCGGGTCCAACCCTTCCGTCGGCTCGTCCATGATCAGCAGCTCAGGCCCGTGCTGCATCGCCTGCACTAACGCCACCTTTTTCTGCATGCCTGTGGAATAGCCCTTTACCGAGCGTGCAAGAGCACTCTGCGACAGCTCCAGACGGTCTAGCAGCTCCCTTTGGCGCGGCGGTGGCGCTCGGAAGCCACGCAGCTTGGCCATATAGTCCAGGAATCCCGATCCTGTGAAGCCGTTGGGTACACTGACCAAGTCCGGCAAATACCCTAACCTTCGCTTCACGGCCACCGAGTCATTCCACGGATCCATCCCCAGCACTTGCGCCTTGCCTGATCCGGCACGGATAAAGCCCGCGAGGATGCGTATGGTTGTGGTCTTTCCAGAGCCATTGGGGCCCAGGAATCCGAATATCTCGCCCCGGGGCACTTCGAAGCTCACGCCCTTCAACGCCTCCACTTCACCGAAGGACTTGGCCACATTCTCCAGCAGAACGGCCTCGCTATTCACGCCGGCGCTTCCTCCAGCACTTCGCCAGACTCGATGCGCAAGCAGTGGGCCTTGTCCAACCGCTCAGCCGGCACCAGCCCTAAGTCCGCCGTTGTCACTAGGGTCTGCGCGTAGCGTGACGCCTCCTCTAGCACGAGGCTGCGCCTTGTCTCGTCCAGCTCGGAGAGGATATCGTCCAAGAGCAACACTGGGGGGTCGCCGCGCTGCTCACGCATCAGCTCACCCTCTGCCAGCCGCAGCGCCAGCGCCGCTAGCCGTGCCTGGCCTCGGGAAGCGTGCCGCGTCATCTCCACCCCGCCAAGCGTCAGGCGCAGATCGTCCCGGTGCGGGCCTACTACCGTCATCGCCATGGCCCGCTCCTTCTCCCGCGTCCGCTTCAAGGCGGCAACCATGGCATCGGCCGCAGCGCACCTCTCTAGAGGCGCCGTCGCGACATACCCCACGGAAAGCCCTATGGCGATACCGGATAGCCGCAAGAAGGCGTTTGAAGCCAGCGGTGCCAAACGCTCCATGGCCTCATAGCGGGCTGCCAGGATGCTTCCGCCCAATTCGCAAAGCTCCCTGTCCCAGAAGTCAAGCTCGTCTTCTTTGACTCTGCCTTCCTTCAGGCCCTTTAGCAGAGAGTTGCGCTGAGTCAGCACCCGCTGGTAGCGCTGCAACGTCTGCACGTATCGACGGGTGATCTGGGACAGAAGCACATCCAGGTAACGGCGGCGGCCCGCCGGCGGGCCGAATACCAGGTCGATATCTTCCGCCGAGAAAAGCACCGCGTTGAGGACCCCAATCAGCTCCGAGGCTCGCTTCGGCACCCCATTGACGCGCACTCGCTTCTGCGCGCTGCCACCCTGGACTCCAGTTGCCGGATTGGCGCAGTCCAGACCTATCCGTAGCTGGTAGCGGCCGTCGTGCCGATGCACGGTACCCGCGGCAATCGCGTACCCCCCTGCCTCGGCCGCCTCCCAGGAGACAAGGTCACGCTCCGACGGCGCACGGTATGACTTGCCGATGGCCAGCAAATACACAGCCTCCAGCAAGTTGCTCTTTCCCTGCGCATTGCCGCCGTGCAGCACGGTCAGGCCGCGGCTCAAGCTTAGCTCCAAAGAGCGGTACGAGCGGTAATTAGTCAGGGAAAGGTCCGTTAGCTCCACCGGACAATTGTAGCCGACGACCGGTAAAGACGCGCTTCGTGACGCCGATAGCGGTTGCCTATGCTTTACGAGGCGCGGATACTGGATGGGCAAATGCTCCGCCAAGGACTCCCAATGCCCCGGCTGCACATGCTTACCCCGTTGGCCCTCGCCCTCTCGCTCTTGGCCGCCGCATGCGGCGGTCCCGGCGCGACTCCCGTGCCGACGGCGACGCCCACGGCAACACCTACGCCTACTGCCCCGCCGCTGGCAGCCGCACCGTTCCTTGACCTCAAGGCAAACGCAACAGTCGGCGATGTGCTCCAACGCTTGCCTCAGAAGGAGCAGAACTGCATTAAACAGCAGCTTACTGACGCGCAGTACCAACAATTGGTGAAGCAGCCGGCGTTCGAGTCCAATGATTCAAGCCCATTCAGCATCTCTGTTGACCCCTCCTGCCTGTCCTCCAAAACAATCACGGGTCTGTTCGTTGCAAGCATTTCCCAACGAGCAGGCGGCTTGAGCACCCAGACCATGCAGTGCATGGAAAGCGCCATCAACAGCAGCGACCTGATAACCCTGTTGAAGGCCCAAGGAACGACCGCTACCCCCGCGCCCGCTCAGGTCGGGGACATATTTGGCGCCATGGCCCCACTACTGCTTTGCCTCGACGACCAGGAGGCCTCGCGCATCGACTTGGGCCAGGCGACCGGTGGTACAGCGCCGGCCATAACCCTCCAAAACCTGCGCTGCCTGCTCCAGCGCGTCGATGTGAACGTGCTCACGCAATTCTTCACCATGGCTGAAAGCCAAACTTCGACACCATCACCACAGGAAATGCAGCAGCTGGCACAAATCACCCAGGCCATGCAGGCCTGCGGTATTCAGACCACGGGTGCGCCCGGAACAGATTTCCCGGGACTATTGCCCAGCCCAACGCCGTAACGGCTGGCGGCGCGTCTCTTTAGAAGGCCGGACCTGTGCATCCGGCCTAATGCCTCGGGCAATGGAAAACCACGAAGTGTGGCCCCCAACCTTACCCGAATGGACGACTCCGCGCATTTGACAGCGCCGTGCTCCGCCCATAGCATGTTGCTCGTTATTCCAAACCGAACACGGCGCCCTTATCGAGAGCGGCAGAGGGAACCGGCCCTGAGAAGCCCGGCAACCGGTCACGAACGCGTCCTGTAAGATCAGGCTTTCGCTGCGTGACAGCGGTGCTAATTCCGGCAGGTCGAGGCATTTTCGGCCTGGAGATGAGCGTGCGTATACTTGCGTATGACTTCTCTCCTGGTGGGAAGTCATTTTTCATGTGCCTCGCCGTGCCCTTTCGTCCGCTGCCGTCGGTGCCCCACGGTGAAAAATAGCCCGTGCCTGCCATGTTTGAAATTGAGCCCATCATCTGGGATACCGACCATCTGGTGCTGCTAGACCAGTCGCTGCTGCCACATCGGCAGGAGTGGGTTCACATTCGGACCTATATGGACGGCGTGGCCGCCATCCGACAGATGCGCGTGCGCGGCGCGCCGGCCATTGGCGTGACAGCCGCCTTTGTCATGGCGGTCGCCGCGAATGAGACCGAGGCCCCGACCATGGCGTCGTTCTTGGACCAGCTTGACTTGGCAGCGGCGAAGATCGCCGCTGCACGTCCCACGGCCGTCAACCTCGGTTGGGCCGTTCAGCGCTGCCTGGACGTCGCTCGTCCCTGCGCCTCTCCCAAGGAAGCGCGCAGGCTCATTCTCGATCTCGCCCGGTCCATGCGAGACCAAGACATTGCCGCCAACCGCGCCCTCGGTGCGGCGGGTGCGCCCTTGCTGCCTTCCGAAGGCGGCGTCCTTACTCATTGCAACACAGGCGCGCTGGCCACCGCTGGCTATGGGACGGCCCTCGGCGTCATCCGAGCGGCCTGGGAGAGCGGCAAGCGCTTCCATGTCTTCTGCACCGAGACCCGGCCCTGGCTGCAGGGTGCGCGCCTCACCGCCTGGGAGTTTATGCAACTCGGCATTCCCGCCAGTCTCATCGTCGACTCCGCCGCCGGCTCGCTCATGGCCCGCGGTGAGATCGATGCTGTTGTCGTCGGCGCGGACCGCATCGCAGCCAATGGCGACACGGCCAACAAGATTGGGACATACTCTCTGGCAGTGCTGTGTGCCACTCACAGCGTGCCCTTTTACGTCGCCGCCCCGTGCAGCACCATCGATCTGGGCACCGGCATCGGCGATGAGATCGCCATCGAGGAGCGGCCCGAGCGAGAGGTGACCGAGTTCGCAGGGCAACGCGTCGCGCCTGAGGGAGTGACCGTCCGTAATCCAGCCTTTGACGTGACTCCAGCCCACTATGTCACGGCCATCATCACCGAGCGCGGCTCGGTCCGTGCTCCTTATGAGAGTTCCCTTCGGAGCATCACCAGTCGTTATTCGGCGGGGGCCGCGTGATGGACCTACAGGCCCGCGTTGGCGTCATCGGCGGCACTGGCCTCTATGAGATGGAAGGCCTCTCCAACGTCCGCGAGGTCGTGATCGATACGCCATACGGGAGACCCAGTGACGCCTTCACCCTTGGCGAGATAGACGACGTCTCCGTCGCGTTCTTGCCCCGCCATGGGCGCGGCCACCGGGTGCTGCCGACCGAGATACCCGTCCATGCCAACATCCACGCCATGAAGCAACTCGGTGTCGAGCGTCTCATCTCCATCAGCGCCGTCGGGAGCCTGCGCGAGGACATCGCTCCCTTGGACGTAGTCGTTCCGGACCAGCTTATCGACCGTACCCGCCAACGGGTGAGCACCTTCTTTGGAAACGGTCTCGTAGCCCACGTCGGCTTCGGCGACCCTTTCTGCCCAGACTTGCGGGCCACGCTGGCTGACGCCATTGGCGGCGCTCGTGTGCATAGGGAAGGCACCTACGTGGTCATGGAAGGGCCGGCCTTCTCGACCAAGGCAGAGTCCCGCCTGTACCGAAGCTGGGGCGCAAGCATCATAGGAATGACGGCCCTGCCGGAGGCCAAGTTGGCCCGGGAGGCCGAGATGTGCTACGCAATCCTTGCCATGGCCACGGACTACGACGTTTGGCATGAGACCGAATCACACGTCAACGTGGACCTCGTGCTAGAGAACCTCCGAAAGAATGCAGAGGTCTCGCGCGCGGCCATTAAGCGGCTCATCCCGGCACTGGCCGCTGAGCGGACCTGCTCTTGCGGCGATGCTCTCGCTGCTGCGCTGGTCACGCCGGCGGCCCTCGTCCCGGAAGAAACGCTGGCCTGTCTAGGCCCCATCATCAGCAAGTACATGCCGCAGCCAGTGAGGCCGCGGGAGTAATTATTTCTAGGAACTCGGGAGGACTGTCAGTATGCCACGTGGACGCCAGGAGCAAGGAGAGCCGTACCGGCGCATCTCCGTGCAGGAAGCTTACGAGATGCAAAAGGATGGCGCGGTTATCGTAGACGTACGCCGGCCCGATGAGTGGGCGTCTGGCCATGTGAAAGGCGCCATGCACATTCCTGTGGACGATTTCTTGACGCGGGCGGAGAGCGAGCTGCCCAGGGACAAGGACCTGCTCTTCATCTGCGCCGCCGGCGTCCGCAGCGGCCTGGCAGCGGAGATGGCGGCCGCTCTAGAGTTCGACCAGTCCCGTTTGTACAACATCGAGGAGGGCACGCCCGTCTGGATCCAGACCAAGCTGCCCACGGAGAAGTAATCACGACAGTCCCCTCTACCCCGGTGGGAGAGGGCTAGGG
>JBJKQC010000208.1:0-3720 GCA_046705745.1 Dehalococcoidia bacterium | reverse complement strand
ACCATCAGGTGTCAGTGGGCCGAGGTAACGCATGGACATTGCACTGGTAACAGGCACTGGCAACCCACTGCTCACTGAAGCCGTGGCTGCCGCATTGGGTATTCCTTTGACCCCGGTCAGGGGCGAGCGGTTCCCGGACACCGAGTATCACGTCGAAATTCTAGGCACCACCCGGGGCAAACACGTCTACCTCTTACAACCGACGAGTCCACCAGTCGCGGACCATTTATTCGAGCTACTCCTGCTCGCGGACGCTGCTTGGCGGGCTGGCGCAGCGGGGATAACGGCCATTGTTCCCTATTTCGGCTATGCCCGCCAGGACCGCCGAGTCAGCGGTCGAGAGCCAGTCACCACCCGTCTCGTGGCGGACCTCCTCCGGGCATCGAACGTCCAGCGACTCGTCGCGGTCGATGTGCACACTCCAACCATTGAGGGATTTTTCGGAGTCCCCGTGGAGCACCTCACCGCCGTTCCCGAGCTTACGGAGTCCTTGCGTCCGCTGCCCGAAGGCGAACATGTGATTGTCGCGCCGGACCTGGGGGCGGTGAGGATCGCCGAGCGCTACGCCAAGCTCCTCCAGCTGCCCATGGCCATTGTGCACAAGCATCGATTGTCTGGATCGGATGTCCGCGCTGGCCAGGTAGTGGGTGACGTAAAGGGCCGGCTGCCTATTGTCGTTGATGACATGATTACCACGGGTGGGACCATCGAAGCGGCGGTGAATGCTGTGCTGGCCGTAGGCGCTAAACCGGAGGTGCTAGTCGCGGCCACCCACGGTGTGTTCGTTGGGGCGGCCCTCGACCGCCTTTGTCGGCTGCCTTTGCGTCGTCTCCTGGTCACCGACAGCGTCGCAGTTCCTCAGGGTTTCGCGGGTATCCGCGACACCCCACTGTTGGTCCGAAGCCTTGCTCCGCTCATAGCCGAAGCTGTACGGAGGTTGCACACTGGCAGATCGTTAAGCCCTTTGCTTGGGCGCGGTTGACCGTAGACTGCACTTCGGCTCCGACTGTGACAGTCATGCAGCCTTGAGCCAAAGGCGGTCTCCCTTCCGCACCTTCGCCGCCACTTTCAAGGCTAGATCATCTCCCGGCGCCCCTTCAGCAACCGGTCGGTGATCGATTTCCAGCCACTCGGCGGTCTGCTCCATATCGGTCGCCTTGCCCAGCACCCGAATACGGTCACCGCGGTGAATCGGGCGGTGCAGCCGGACTGCTGCCACACCGGTCCGCGGGAAGTAGTGAGTAATCTCACCCAGCAACATGTCGCCTGACGGTCCGGAGCCACCGGCGATCACCAGCTGCTTCGAGGCGCGAAGCTTCTCTAACGCTTGCCTTTCCAGCTGGCGGACCCGCTCGCGTGTCAGACCCAACTCCATGCCTACGGCCTCGAGGGTCCGCGGCTGGTCATCGTACAGCCCGAACCGAAGCTCCAATATCAAGCGCAGGCGCGCCGGCAGGCCCTGCAGAGCACGCAGAATCTCCTCTCGGCTGACCGTGCGTATCGCCAGCTCCTCTGGGTCCCAAGCTGACGTGTCTTCCACGAACTGCTCCAGCGTGGCTCCCTCTTCCTCATCACCAATAGGGGCCTCCAGCGAGACGGTATACGGCCGGTGCTCTCTGACTTCCCTGATGGTCCCGACGGTCCAGCCGAGTGCGTCTGCCAACTCCTCCTCCGTGGGCTCCCTCCCCAACGACGTCTGCAACCTGCGCTCCGCCCCACTCAGCTTTTGCAGCCGTTCGATCATGTGGGCGGGCATTCGGATAGTGCGGCCTTGATCTGCCAGCGCCCTCGTGATGGCCTGCCGGATCCACCAGGTCGCATACGTGCTGAACTTGAAGCCCCGGTGCGGGTCGAACTTCTCGACTGCCCGCATCAATCCAACGTTCCCCTCCTGAATAAGGTCCAGCATCGGCATGCCGGCCCGGGCATACTTCTTTGCTACGCTGACGACCAGCCTGAGATTCGCCTTGATCATCAGGTCGGCAGCGTCCCGCCCCTCCTGCTCCACTCTGTCCCACCACGATCGCAGGGTGGTCTCGTGCGGTTGGAGAAACGTGGTCGCGTCTGCGTAGGTCATGGCCGCTCCGGGGCGCTGATGCTCATGATAAAGCGCTTCGACCACAGCCGGCGGCAGCAACCGCAACAGCTTGGAGAGGGCGGTGATGCCTGCGGACGCTTCCGCCTCAGGCGCATCCATGGATTCCGCTATGCCACGGAGCACTCTTGGCTCGACCGGAGCGTCCAGTAAGCCTCGGATATTCGCCTGCGTCAGCAATTCGAAAAGCCCAAGGCCATCGCTGACCACGCCCAGCGATCGGGCGATGCCGCGTAGCAGGTTGGAATGGTCGCTAAGCCGCTCCCAAACAGTGGCACCCAGTTCGACTGCGCTTGCCTCTCGCCCGTACGACTGCTTCAACTCCTCTCGAAGCAGCCGGAGATGCACCATCGCCTCCACCCGCAGGCCCAGCGCTATCTCCTCCTTGTGCGTCAACAGGCGGTGCTTGCTTATCGATCGCAAGTATTCTCTGACGGCGTCAAGCGCCTCCTCCACCTCTGTGGCGTCCGCCTCCGCCCCGTAGTCCGCGTCGTCTACGTCACTACTCGTCCCCGTGAGATTCTGTTCGGCGCCTCGCTCAGCCTGTTGGTCCTTTGACCGCCTCTGCACCACGTGCTTCATACTTCACTTCCCTCTGTCGCTGCATCCCGCAGGCTCTTATACACCCATGCATAAGCCTAGCTGTGGCTCGTGAAGCACGCGTGAAAGCGGACTGTGTTTGCGTGAAAAGCATCACCCGGGGACAGTTCCTCGCAGCCGCCTCGCTGACGTTGAACGACCATGCCTTGACCTAGGCACACCGTCCCAACGACCGCCTAAACAGATGGGGCCCGTTACGATTGCTGGGGTCGGCGGCCTACCGGAGAGGGGAGCATGTCGGCTCTTTGCCGCATCCGATTCAGGATCTTGAGCCTTCCTTGGTGTCACCAGCAATTTCGACTGAAACTGGCTGCCTTGGGGAACGCACGCCGAACACCATCACCTTCAGGCGGTGGCTTGCACCAAGACTCCCTTTATCATTTTTCAGCCGAGGAGGGCTGAGGACTCTCAGCAAAGAATCAAGATGTCGTCATCATCAAATGTGACGGCTCCATTTTCCATTCATCGCATCGTGTACCATTCCTTCGAGGCGATGAATCACCAAGCTGCTTTGTAGAAATCCCGCCGCGAAGAGCCACGTCACCCACAGGACCAGCTCGTACCACCAGTGCCAATTCTTAGAGATAACAGCGGCAAGGTCGAGCGCAAAGTAGCCCACGAACGCCCAACCAAGAGCTAGCAATAGCTGAGCAAGGATATCACTTCGTTCACTGTACCTGAACATGTTCATAAAATTCCCCCATTGGGTAGCCCAATCATCCACTGAGATTGAACGGAATTCGCTGCCGAGACTCACAATGATTAAACGGCCATACAATTCCCTTGGATTCAACTAAAGGGGGAACCATGCTGGGCAATGTCGGCCCTAACATAGCCGGGCCGTTCGCCCCAGTAGTCGTACCCGTCAAGGGGACAACCAGCCCGTCTGTTTGCGCGTGATAGCTCTGTTCATTGGGCTTGACGCTCCGCCGCTGCCGCGTCGGCCTTGGCGAAGTCTTCGTCAGTGAAGCCCCAAAGCGCCGCTCCGCCGTAGAAAATAGCCGCCGCGGTCTCTCGTGAGACCC
>JBJKQC010000207.1:0-4038 GCA_046705745.1 Dehalococcoidia bacterium | reverse complement strand
CGTGGGGCGCTTCCACGATTGCGCCGCGCGCTTGTCCTGCGTAGGCTCTTGCCAGCAATATCTCGGAGGCCCTGATCCCATGCTGCGTTCCTTCAGGGGTAAGTCCCCAAAGGTCCACCCAACTGCTTTCGTCAGCGAGGCCGCGTATCTCATCGGCGATGTCGAAGTCGGTGAGCATTCGAGTATCTGGCCGGGCGTCGTCATCAGGGCGGACAACGGCAAGATCACCATCGGCTCGTACACCAACATCCAGGACAACTCCGTGGTGCACTCGGACGCCAGCGCGTCCATCGGCGACCACGTAACCATCGGCCACAGCGTCGTGTGCCACGCGGGCAGGGTGGAGGACTACCCGCTGCTGGGAAACGGCTGCGTCATCAATGATGCGGCGGTCATAGGGCGATATGCGCTCGTGGCGGCAAACTCGGTGGTATTGGAGCGCAAGACAGTGGAGGCGGAGACGATCGTCGCCGGCGCGCCGGCAGTCCTGCGCGGACGCCTCATGCGCCGGCACCGGGAGATGATGGACGAGACCTGGAAACATTACGTGGAGAAAACGGAGGCGTACAAGGCCGAGGGCCACTTCGAGTAGCCAGTGAGAAGAAGACCCCGTCTCCCTTCAGGAGTTGCGCTATTTGTATGTGCAACTGGCGGGAACCCCGTTCAGAGAGACCTCTCTGGATCTCAAGCGAAGGGATTCCCTAGGCTCTCACCGAAGCGGTGGTATCACGCACTGAGACGCCCTCAATTGAGCGCCCCTGCACGGCTGGACGCGCGGTGTGTTGGCCCCCTTTCAGTCGCGGCCCTGCTTGCGGTACTCGTCCATGGTCGTGGGCTCGTAGCCGCGGTTGCGCAGCTCCGACGCGAAAGTCTCCCACACAGCGGGGTCTTCTTCCTCGAACTCGATCTGCGGGTTCAGGTAGTCTGCCCGCCGTCCCACCAGTTCCGGATTGCCGCGCCGCAGGACCACATAGCGTATGGGCTCCGGGCTGGCGTTGAAGTGCTGGTGGTAGCCGTTGCCCGGCGTGAGCAGCGA
This sequence comes from Dehalococcoidia bacterium, assembly GCA_046705745.1. Lineage (GTDB taxonomy): Bacteria > Chloroflexota > Dehalococcoidia > Lucifugimonadales > Australimonadaceae > JBJKQC01. Next base: position 3,002 of record JBJKQC010000207.1, on the reverse strand, counting down.
CCACGCCCGGTAGTCGATCTTGTGGAAAGGGACGCCGGGCGCAGGCTGGATTCCAGGCGCCCATTGGAGGTCGAAGCCTTCCCCACTGAGGAACAGGTAGGCGACCTCCGAGTTCAGGCCGGCGCGCGTGCGGCTGTTTGTCGCCGTGTGCGCCTTCTTGTACGTCAGGCCCGGAAACTCCGATAGGTGGCAAACGTAGTAGCCGTTGGCCATGATAGCGTGCATGTTCGTCCCAGGGCCGCGCTCGGTCCAACGGTCCAGGCCCATGCTTCGCACGTTGGCGATGAAGTTCGTCTTGACCAGCCGCTCCCGCATCTTTACGGCCTTGCCCGCGAAGTACGTCTCGTCGTTGGGGTCGAACCGCTCCGGGAAAGTCGAGTCGCAGTTGAAGATGAAGTCCGGGCTGGCATAGAGGTTGAAGACCGTGGGCGCGTTGAAGGCGGCGTAGAGGCGGGCGGTCTCCTCGCCGCTGGCGTTGTAGTGCTCGTGCCAAGCGTTGAGCGGAATGGAGAAGGCGCTGCCCTCCTGCCACTCGAAGGTGTGCTTGGGGCTTCCGGGGTACCAGACCGTGGTCGCGCCGCGCCCGGAGACGACGAAGAACATCTCCTCGTACATGTGGCGCTCGGCCTTGTACGTGCCTCCGGGCGGTATGTCGCACAGGTAGCGTGAGGAGCCCTGGTTGACCAGCAGGTCGCCCTCTTCCGGAGGCTCTGGCGTCAGGTCCAGGAGCGCCGCGTTGCATCCGGTCCGCTCCCACGGCTCCAGCTCAACGGCGCGCACGTCCGGGATGATCTGCTGCTGAATGACCTTGAGCCCCTCGTCAAGGACCCACCGCTCGAAGGGCGTGTGCTGCTTGAGCTCCTGCCGTTGCTCCGTTACCATGGCCGGCCTCCTGTGGCGTCAGATGTGCCGTTAGACCGCGTCGGGGCGCGTCTACCCCGCCGCAGTCTAGCCATGCCCGAAGACGTTGGCAACGAAAAACGAGCTGTTCGGCGGAGTCAATGCTGAACAGCCATCAGTCGATGGTGGCGGGACTGCGGCAAGACCCGCAGCAGACGTGAAGCAAGGCCGAAGCAAATGCGAAGCAGGCCCGAAACAAAGCCGCAGCAAGGCCGAAGCAAGCGCAGCAGCCAAATCCATTCCAGCAGTCCACGGCCAGGCGCAGGGCGCCGTAACCCGCAACAGTCAATGAAATTTTCTTTTTCAGGCGCAGCACACGGACTGGTGAGCGGCCAGTGGTGAGTAGTGAGCAGCAGATAGGAAGCGAGCGGGTCGTGAAATGGCAGATACGCGGCGTGTAGTGTCATTATAGCACCAGGAGGGCGGTTAGCGAAAGGGGCAGATGGCAGTGGGAGGCCGAAAGGCCATGGCTGGCCGGGGTGACGCCCTCTTCGCCGCCGTGCGACGGCAGGCAGCCCTAGTTCGTCCTGGGGCTGGACGGTTCGCCCTCCGGCAGGTGGTCCGCCAGCCAGCCTTGGAGGTCGGCGAGTAACTCCTCCCGGTTCGTGTCCAGCCAGGGTATGTGGTATCCCCCTTCGTATTCCCGCAACTGCTTGTCGGCGGCGCCCAGCCGCGCGAAGAAGTCTCGGGTGCCGTCCGGCGGGACCAACCGGTCCGCCGTGCCATGGAAGAGGCAGACGGGGACCGAAAGCTCGTTTGCGTGGGCGAACAGCCATCCCACAGTGTCGAGCACCTCCGTCCCGAGCCGGATGGAGCCTTTGCTCCAACGAAGGGTGTCGGCATGGTGCTCCCGCATGACCTCCAGGTCTCGCGAGAGCCCGTCGATGTCGAAGCCGGCGTCGAGCCTGAGCCTAGGCATCATCTTGGTGAGCACGCGGGCCAGAGCAACCTTCCATCGGGGGAATTGCGGCCGTAGGCCGGGGCTGATGGCAGCGACTCCAGCAAGGCCATCGGCACGCCGCGTCGCATATTCCAGCACCAACAGACCGCCTAGGGAGTGGCCCATGAGGAACAACGGGGCCTGACCGTCCTGGTCCCGGACATGGTCAATGGTGGCCCTCAGATCGCTGTCGTACTCAGACCAGCGTCGGATGAAGCCGCGCTGTCCCTGCGACCTGCCGTGGCCGCGGAGGTCAGGGGCGTAGATAGCATAGCCGGAACCAGCCAGGCGTTCGGCCAGCCACGCGAAGCGACTGCCATGGTCGCCGGCGCCGTGGATGGCGACAATGGCTGCCTTCGGCGCGTCATCAGGCAACCACGCCTGATAGAAAAGCCCGAGCCCGTCCGAGCTCGTTAGAGTTCCCTGATTGGTCTGCACGCTGCTGATCCTCGGCGTTGATGCCCAAGGCTAATGTTAGCGCTCCCGACCGCGCTCGAACGTCGGGCGAGCCGTAGTCGTGGTTCGCCGTATTATCGGCGTTCTAGCTCCAGGACGCCGACTGCACGCCGGCCGTGTCATTCATGCGCCGTGTCACGGTCGTCGCACTGCTCACGGTGGGAGCGCGATCGCCTGGTCATTCCTGCCGTGCCGTGCCGTCTTCGTGGCACGCCGGTAGTCAAGTCCAGCGAACCGCTTTGTCGCGGGGTTTGTATGGCACGGCGAGGTGGACGCACCAAGGTTGAAATTTCAGGCGCGCGAGTCGCTGGACTGCCGAGGAAGCCGGCTAGGAGGCCGGCTCGTCCACATTGATCACCGGCGGGCCCTCGCCAACCCGTACCAGAAAAATCGTGCCTTCCTCCGCGTGGGGGTTGGACTCGCGATGGATGAGCCGCTTCGGGACGTGGACTATGTCCCCTGGCCCGGCCTCAACCATCTCTTTGCCTCCGGGCCCAAACTCCAGGCGGACATGGCCGGAGGCGGTGTAGATGTAGGTATCGTGCTCTCCGTGGTGGTGCCACCCGGAATCCATATGTGGCTCGGCATAGACCCGACCGACCCAGACGCCAGGGTCGGCTATGGCCGCTTCGCGCCGCATGCCGGCGGTCTGCACCGTATCGCGGCTTCCAGACTCCCCGGCTCGGAATAGGGTTACCTTATCGTT
>JBJKQC010000206.1:0-2884 GCA_046705745.1 Dehalococcoidia bacterium | reverse complement strand
GCCCATCTGGAAGCCTGCCTAGAGGCTGGACTCATGATCTCCGGCATCAATGCGGAAGTCATGCCGGGTCAATGGGAGTTCCAGGTAGGCCCGCTGCCCCCGCTGGACGTATCCGACCATCTGTGGGTGGCCCGCTGGCTGCTGTACCGCGTGGGCGAAGACTTTGGCGTGAGCGCTACCCTGCACCCGAAGCCTGTCCGCGGCGACTGGAACGGGGCCGGTGCCCACACGAACTTCTCCACCAAGGCGATGCGTGAGAGCTACCAGCCGTGCGTCGACGCGGCCGAGGCGCTCAAGACCAAGCACGACCTGCACATTGCCAACTACGGTCACGCTATCGAGGAGCGCCTGACGGGCCTCCATGAGACCGCTTCCTACAAGGAATTCTCCTACGGCGTCTCCAACCGTGGCGCTTCGGTCCGCATTCCCTGGCAGGTCGCCAAGTACGGCAAGGGCTATATCGAGGACCGGCGCCCCAACGCCAACATGGATCCCTATGTGGTAACGCGCTTGATAACGGACACCGTTTGCAGTGCCGCCAAGATCCCCCAGGGCGTTTAGCCATTCCACTGGAATCTGTTAACCTTGAAAAGGCCCCGGCCACTCCGGGGCCTTTTTTACTGTGAACGAAGGAGGCCCGGATGGCTAAACAGTATTCTGCCCCGCCCGCTATGACCATCGACCCCAAAAAGCACTACACGGCCACGTTCAAGACCGCCAAGGGGGATATCGTGGTAGAGCTTTTTGCCGCTCGTGCGCCTCGTATGGTGAACAACTTCGTATTTCTCGCGAGGGAAGGCTTTTACGACAACACGACCTTCCATCGAGTCTTGAAGGGCTTCATGGCCCAGGGCGGTGATCCAACGGGCACTGGTCGCGGCGGCCCCGGCTACCGCTTTGACGACGAGTTCGACCCAGGTCTGAAACACGACAAGCCCGGCATCCTCTCCATGGCCAACGCTGGACCCAACACCAACGGCAGCCAGTTCTTCCTGACCCACGTGCCGACGCCACACCTCGACGGCCGGCACGCCGTGTTTGGACAGGTCATCGAAGGCATGGACGTGCTGCTATCCCTGCGCGAGCGAGACCCCATGACGAACCCGTCCTTCGAAGGCGATCGGCTAGAGAAGGTGGTCATCGAGGAAAAGGGGGCGTAGGCGCCGCGCGGCTATTGCCCAACGCAGGCCTCGAACGTGTCGCGCTGTCGAGGACCCGTCGGGGTGACCGGTGTTACTCGAACGTCCGGCGAAATCTGAGGAGGTTCTCCTCGGACGCAACCGCTGGCCTAGGCGCCTTCGGCCCTTCCTCCGTGCCGACGACGATACACCATGGCCCATCCTCGCGGATCGCTTGGTCTAGCGCTTCCTCGAACGCCTCCAGCGTCGAGACTGCCGCTACCTTGGGAATGCCAGCGGCCTTTGCGATGCCCGCCAGGTCTGTGCCTGTCGCGGTGTGGGTGGGCTGCCCGCCGGTCTCGGCCCACACGTGGTTGTCCCAGACGATATGCACAAGGTTAGCTGGATGCTGCCGCGCGATGGTTGCCAGCGAGCCAAGGTTCATCAGCAAGGAGCCATCGCCGTCGTTGACGAACACCTTCCGGTCTGGCGCCGCCAGGGCAACGCCCAGGCCGATAGACGACGCGAGCCCCATGGCACCCCACGTATAGAGGTTGGCGTCCCGGTCCTGCTCTGCGTAAAGCTCGAATGTCGCGCCGCCCAAGTTCGTGATAATAGGCTCGCTGGTCACGCGCTGGACCAGCGCTCGGAGTCCGTCACGACGTAGCACGTTTCGCCCCCGTCAATATGGAATAGAGAAGCACTGCCACTGGCTCTCGCGAGGCGTAGCAGAGGTCGAGGGCTCCGCCAACGACCTTCGCTACCTCGTCCTCATGCTGCGGCGAGTAGTGCTGGATGTTGAAAGCGTCCAGTATGCGGGGGACGGCCCGCGCCGCCGGTACTTGCACGGCGTTAAACTCGCCCAGCCCACCACGCATCCCAATGAAAAGTGGCAACGGTATGCGGTAAGGGAGCGGTAACTGCGCCAGGCCATTCACCGTGTTCCCGAAGCCGCTGCTCTGCATGAAGACCGCCCCGCGCTTGTTGGCGGCATACGCTCCGCAGACAATCCCTACTGCCTCTTCTTCACGAGAAGCAGGGACTACCTTGAAAGCGGAGTCCGCCTCCAGCTTGCTCAGCACATTCCAGGTGATAGCGTCCGGGACGTAAGAGATAAGCCAGACGTTGCGCTCTTTCAGGCAATCGACGATGGTGTCCGCCCAAGTCATGGACAACGCTCCTCGGCTGTCGCCGTGCGCCGTAGATTATCGCAGTGCTACCGTCGCCGCCAGAATACTTTTCCCCGCAACCGTGGTATCTTCCAGCAATATCCCCATGGCACACGTTTCCGCCGACTCCCAGTCAGTCATTTCGCGTCTCTGGCCGTTCAACCGCCTGTTCTATGGCTGGGCCATCGTGCTGGCTGGCGCGTCCTCTGCTTTCGCCCTCGTGCCCACCCAGGGCCCAGTCATCGGGATCTTCGTCAACCCGATCCTGAATGATCTTGGCTGGCCGGCTACCGCCATCTCCATCGGGTTTGTCATGGGGACGCTCAGTGGCGGTGTGCTCCAATGGCTGCTGGGTGGCCTTTTCGACAAGCACGGGGCCCGTTGGACAACCGTCGGGGCGTCCTTCGTCGTGGCGCTCGCTATGGTCGGCCTCGGACTGATGACCAAGGCATGGCAGTTCTGGCTGTTCTTCGCCGCGGCGCGTGGATTCGCGGCGGCCGGCTCACAGGTCGGCACGATGGTGGCTCTGGCCTCTTGGTTCGTAAAGAAGCGCGGCCGCGTCGTCGGGCTGGTGGGCATGGCCCAACGAGGAGGGCA
>JBJKQC010000205.1:0-3883 GCA_046705745.1 Dehalococcoidia bacterium | reverse complement strand
CTGCCGAGATGGTGAATGGCATCCCGGGAAACGGCCAGATCGAATGGGCCTCCGAGGCCTTCCGTCCACCCCGGCTTGCTGAAGTCTCTTTGCCCATAGGTCAGCCGGCCCGTGCGCTCGACCAGTCGCCGGCGTGCCTGCTCGAGCATTGGGGCCGAGTAGTCTTGGAACGTCACTCGGCCATTCGAGAACGCCTTGCGGACCTCGTCTGTCAACACGCCGTATCCGCCGCCCACGTCGAGCACCCGTAAGGCCGCGTTCTTCAGAAAAGGCGCCAGTGCTAGCATTTCACGGATAACCGGCCTGCATTCGTCGTCCTTCGTGACATCGTTGTCGGTCCACTCCTGCACGTAGCTCGCGCTATGCCAGTCGTGATGTTCCACTTCGATTTCAATACCATTTAGATGGTGGTCATGTGGATGGTTATGTCTGTGCTCGTGAGCAGCCATCCTTGACCTCCCGACTGTTAGCGCCGGTGCGATTATATCGGCGTCCTTTGCGTGGAGTCTTGGGCCAGCCACATCAAGTGTCTGCCCGTATAATGCGGCGGCAACGACGCCGGGAGGAATGCGATGCAACTGAGCACTGACCGGATACTCACGACTCACGTAGGCAGTCTACCGAGGTCACCCGAGGTTGTTGACTTGCTGCTGGCGAAGGAGCGTAGCGAGGCTTACGACCAGGACGCCTTCGACCGGACCATGGGAAAAGCGGTGGCGCAGGTAGTGGCGAAGCAGGTGCAGACTGGGGTGGATGTGGTCAGCGACGGCGAGACCAGCAAGATTGGCTATGCCACATACATCAAAGACCGGCTGACGGGGTTTGAAGGCGACAGCGAGCGGCGCATTGCAGCCGATTTGCTGCCGTATCCGGGATTTCGGGAGAAGATGGGCCGCATACTGGGAACACAGCCGTTCAGCCGGCCCAAGTGCGTCGGCCCTATTTCCGTCAAGGACCGAGAACCCTTACGGAAGGAGATAGACAACTTCATGGCGGCACTGAGAAATAGCGGCGCCGCGGAAGGCTTCATGAATGCAGCCTCTCCCGGCGTCATCTCGGGATTCCAGCCCAATGAGTACTATCCAACCCACGAGGCATACCTCGAAGCTCTAGCAGAAGCAATGAGAGGAGAATACGAGGCGATCGTGAATGCCGGGCTCGTCCTGCAGGTGGACTGTCCAGACCTGGCCATGGTTCGACACATCGCCTTTCAAGACCTGAGCGATCAGGAATTCCTCCTCCGGGCAGAGCAGCAGACGGAAGCGCTGAACCATGCCCTTCGCAATGTGCCCGCGGACCGCATACGGATGCACGTCTGTTGGGGCAACTATGAAGGGCCCCATGACCACGATATTCCATTGGCGAGCATCATCGGCATCATCCTCAAAGCCAGGCCCTCGGCTATCTCATTCGAAGCGGCCAACCCACGGCACGCACACGAATGGAAGGTGTTTCGGGATATCAAGCTACCGGACGACAAAGTGCTGCTGCCAGGCGTCTTGGATACGACATCCAACTTCGTGGAGCACCCTGAGCTGATAGCCGACCGCATCTGCACCTTCGCCGAGATCGTCGGGCGGGAGCGGGTCATCGCTAGCAGCGATTGCGGCTTTGGGACTTTTGCTGGCTACGGCAAACTGGACCCAGACATCAGCTTCGCGAAGCTCCATGCCATGGCGGAAGGCGCGGAGATTGCCACCAAGCGGCTTTGGGGTAAATAAGGCTATTGGCCCTACGGTACGTCCACAACTTATTTTGGGTATGCCGGACACCCCGTGACCTATGGTAGACTCGCGGCCATGACCGTCCGCACCGCCGTCATTACCGCCGCAGGGTACGGTACCCGTTTCCTACCCATCTCCAAGGCCATTCCCAAAGAGATGCTGCCGCTGGTGGACCGCCCGGTTATCCAGTATGCGGTGGAGCAGGCTGTCGAGGCGGGCATCCAGCGCATCATCATCGTGACATCGCGGGGGAAATCGGCGACCGAGGACTACTTCGATCTGGCGCCGGACTTGGAGCGCTCATTAGAGGCACGGAGTCATCCGCGGCTGGAAGAGATACGGCGCATCTCCCGAATGGCGGACATCATTACCGTCAGACAGCGCGAGCCACTCGGACTGGGGCACGCAGTCCTCACCGCCAAGCACGCAGTGCACGACCAGCCGTTCATCGTGTATCTGCCAGACGAGATCATAATCGGCCACCCGTCCGTTACACGGCAGCTCTTGAATGCCTTTGAGCGACTCGGAAACGTGCTGGGGGTGATGGAAGTCCCTTGGAACGAGGTGGACCGCTACGGGATCGTTGAGGGCGAGCCAGTTGGAGAGCGCGAGACGCGCCTGCGGCACATGGTGGAAAAGCCACCGGTTGACAAGGCGACCTCTAACCTGGCGATTACCGGGCCCTACATATTCACGCCGGCCATTTTCGACTGCTTGGAGTCCATCACGCCCGGCGCGATAGGCGAACTCCAACTCACCGACGCCATTGACCGCCTAGCCCAGCATGAGCCCGTGTATGCCTATCGCTTCCAAGGCAAGCGGTACGATGCGGGTACGCCCTTGGGACTGCTGAAAGCATCGGTAGAAATCGCACTGGAGCGCCCAGAGTACGCTAACCAGCTTCGTCCTTGGGTGAAAGACCTGGCATCCAGGCTTTAAACCGGCTGGAGGGGCCGGAGCGGTCCTGGGGGCAATTTCACGCGAATCGGGTCGGAAAGACATACTTCGCCTCCAGTCAAGACAATGGCCATGACACCCGCCTTGCGAACGAGCCGCCCCTGCTCGTCGCGGTCTAGTACCGCCTGCATCAGCCCTGGGTGAAGGCCGTCAAGCTGGACACAGGGGTTGCGTAAGCCTGTCAGCTCCACGACGGCATCGCTTCCCAAGTGCAAACGAGTTCCTGTGGGGAGGCCGAGCAAGTCCAGTCCACGCGTCGTGATGTTTTCTCCCATCTGGCCGGGACGCACGAAGAAGCCTCTGGCCCGCAACTGGTCGTGCAGCTCTGCGTGGATAAGGTGCACTTGGCGCAGATTGGGCCGCGTGGGATCGACCGCCACCCGCGACCGATGCTTGACCGTCGCGCCCAGGTGCGCATCAGCCTCAACGCCCAGACCAGCGAGGAGACGAATACTCACCTGGCTTGACTTAGTCATCGTATGCGCCGCACTCCGGTGCACCGCGAGGACGATCGCGTTCATCACGCACTCCCCTTTGCCCACAGACAACCTCATTTCCGACACGGGACCTTGGCTTCGCCTCACGGGGCATGTTAAGTCTTCCACGGCCATTTCGCCTAACGAAATCTAAGGAAACTGCATAAACGCCTGTAGTAGACTCTCTTTCCACATTCCTCTGTGCTGCCCAAAGAAATTTGCTCGAAGAGGTCCTACCGATGCGCCCTCTCAGCGCCGCTGTGTTGCTATGCGTGTCCATGCTTGCATCCATCCTGCCGGGTTGCGCCGGACCCGCTACCCTAACGCCTACACCAGCTTCTTTGCCCGCCGACTCGGTTCCAGGGGGGCAGGACGATTCTTCACCTTCCGACCCATTGCCGCCACCGGCGCAACTCCCCGTGGGAGACGTGGACGTGCAGGCCAAGGGTCTTGCAGGACAAGTCGCCGCGGGCGGTGATGATGCCTTTCCTGCCCTGCTGGCTGCTATCCAGGCCGCAGGCTTCGACGTCCGTGCCCCTAACGGCCAGATAGCCCTGGCAGGGGCCAAACCGGCGCAAGGCATCGCTTTCGACCTTTGGGAGGTCAATGCCATGGGGAAGATGCTACGCCAGGGCGCGGAGCCGACGATTCCGCTGTCTAACTTCGCGGACGTCATTGCCAGCCCCCTGACCGAGTTGCAGGGCGCCGCGATGGCAGACCTCTTAG
>JBJKQC010000204.1:0-2747 GCA_046705745.1 Dehalococcoidia bacterium | reverse complement strand
ATAGTTGAGATCAGACGTCGTTGTGAAGGCTACAGGGGCTCAAGGGGCGTCTCGCACACCAGAGAGAAAAGGAGGCAATCATGAACAAAAGCAGGGTGCGACTTACGAAGCTGGCGATGATCCTCGTCGGTCTGTTCGTCTTGGCTTTGGCTGCGGCATGCGGAGGCGGCGCCGCACCTACTCCGACACCCACGTCGTCTTCCGGCGCGGCGAACAATACACCCACCGCGGCTGCGAGTAGCACGCCGACCCCTTCCTTCGACGCAGCCGCCTATTTCAAGGGTAAGACCATTCGCGTTATCGTTCCTTTCAAGCCTGGCGGCGGCACAGACCTGATCGCTCGTGCGATCGCCGCGGAATGGAGTAAGTTCATCCCAGGCCAGCCCAAGGTGGTCGTCGATAATAAGACTCCGCAGACTGCGGGCATGAACATGGTATGGACGGCGAAACCCGATGGACTGACGGTTGGCACGACCGCGACCAAAGGCTGGTATTCACAGGGGCTCGTTTCTGGGGCCATGTACAATGCGTCTGACTGGCGTATCCTGGGCGCCGTCACGAAATTCGAAATGGGATGGATGGTCGGACAGGACATCCCTTACCAGACGCTGGCTGATGCGAAAGGCGGGACCACCCAATTCAAGAATGTCATTACGTCGACCGACCCGTCGCAATTCACTGGCACCGATGTCCTTTTCTTCTGGCTCGCCGACCAGCTCGATCTTCCCTATGTGGCGTACGGAGTCACCAATCAGGGCTCGACAACTGCAATGTTGGCGTTCGATCGCGGAGAAGTGAACATGATCGCCGACGGCGGTGGCGGGAGCTGGGACGGCCTGCCGGTCGTACGCCCTGGCTGGGAGTCGAGCGGAAAGATTCGGCCTTTCGTGAGCATGACCAATCCAAACATTACGATTCCCCCTTCGAGCGAAGGGCCTTGGACCGCCAAGAACGTGGTTGACTTTCTGAACGCTAGCCAGAAAGAGACGTGGCTCTCACTGCTTCCTTACCCAAGCTGGGAGAAGCCATTCTTCCTACCGCCAAATACACCCGACGACATTACGAACGCGCTGCGAGACTCTTTCTGGCAAACGATGCAAGACCCGACTGCTTCTGCGGCCATCAAGAAGGCCATGGGTTCCATCCCCTTCGAGCCGACCCAGGGCGTGGCGGACGAGCAGGAGACGAAAGCCCAAGCCCCCAAGTATCTTGCGGCATGGCAACAAGTCGCGACGCAAACGCAGCTGGAGCAGTGGAAGACCAAGTACGTCCACTGATAAAAGCCAAGCAAGGCTTTAGGATTGGGGTCAGCAATATCGCGGCCAGTTGTTAGTGCAGCGATAGTGAGGAGAGGATCGATGCGCAACGGGTTTAAGGTGTTCGACGCGGACACCCACTTCCATCCCACGGCGGAGAGCCTGGAGCCCTTCTTCGGCCCAGACCTCCGGCCGTACCTGGACGAGTTGAACGCGGCGAAGGCCCCGCAGAAGATAGGCTGGGCTGGCGAGAAGCTCAGCGAGCCCTACCGGCACCTCTATCGGTTCGGTCACGGCGCCGGATGGGGAAGCAATCCACCGAGGCACCTGGGCGAAGCGGGGCCCCGCCCCGACGAAGAGCGGCGGTTCCAGCACTTCATGGGCTTCGAGACGCCCGTAGCGGGCGGCGCCGACTACAACATCGCCGGCCGGATCGCGGACATGGACCGCGAGGGCGTCGACGTGCACCTGATGGTGCCGGGCGTGGCCGGCGGCCACAAGGACGCAACGGTGGACCTGGGCATGCTTCAGGCCCTCCACCGCTATCTGGACCACGTGTGCGGCCAGTACCCAGACCGCCTCAAGTCGCTGCTGCTGCTGGACGCACGGTTCGTGGAGGAGGCGGTGGACGAAATCCAGCGCTGGCGGGACGCCAAGTGGCCTGTGGGGGTGATGGTGAACCTGCCGCTGGACTATCCCGTCGACCATCCGGCCCTGCACCCCATCTGGGCAGCCGCCGACGAGGCCGGTCTAGGCGTCGTTCACCACAGCTTTGCCGCCGGCTACCCTGGGTACCGGGACCTCTGGGACAACCCGTTTGTCGGCCGGACGGCCTCGCACCCGTGGGCGGCCATGCGCATGGTTGCCGCGTTTCTGGGGGCCGGCCTCATGGACAAGTACCCCAACATCCGGCTCTCCATTTTGGAGTCCGGCTTCGGCTGGCTACCCTTCTGGATGAAGCGCATGGAGGACCAGGTCATCTACATGGGCTACGTGGCTGAGGACCTCAAGCACTCGATGACAGAATACATGACCGGCGGCCGCTTCCATGCCGCTATTGTCCTGCACGAAGGCGAGGACATGGTACGTATGGTCAACGAGATCATGGGCGACCACGTCCTCATGTTCGGGTCGGACTACCCCCACGCCGAGTCGCGGTTCCCTAAGTCCTTGGACATTGCGCTCGGCTGGAACAAGATTACCGACGACCAGAAGCGCAAGCTCTTCTGGGACAACGCGGCGAGTTGCTATTTGAACCGGTAGGTGTGGGCAGGTGTAGCGGCACGGCGCGCCGCGCTCCTACACCTGCCCCCGAAATGCCATTCACCCAGTGGAGAAACGCCGAAACCACGCCTTGGCGCTACGGGTTGCTCACAAACGCCACCGCCTGGTCGCCCGGCTCGAAGCTGAAAGGCTTGCCGGGCGCGGGCCGCTCCGCTAGGAACTTCTTGCCGGCCGCCGGCTCCATGAGGTCGCAGTAGACCTCGATGC
>JBJKQC010000203.1:0-5359 GCA_046705745.1 Dehalococcoidia bacterium | reverse complement strand
ATGTTGTAGTAATAGAAACCCTGGCAACCCGCGTCCACGAGCGCCTCCGTCACTTGGTTCACGCGCTCAGGCCTGATAATCGCCTCGATGCTGATCATGCTTGATCCCCTTCGACCTCTGTCACGCTTATCCGGCAGAGGGTAGTGAAAAATCTTGTCTCCCTAGTCCGCACCGTCATGGACCACCGCCCGCTCACCATGCGCCGTCACGTCCATGCCCTCGTCCTCTTCGTGCTCTGGGGCGCGCAGGCCCAGCCCCGGAATCGCGTCCAACACCTTCAGGATAATCAGCGTCACAATACCAGACCACAGCAGCGTCGCTATCACGCCTATGGCCTGGGTAATCACTTGCCCTGGATGCCCTTCTATTACCCCCGCCGTGCCGCCAATGGCGCTCACGGCGAATATCCCGGTTGCCAGCGCGCCCCAGATACCGCCGACACCATGGACGCTGAACACGTCCAGGGAATCGTCCAGCCCACTCTTCGGCCGAAGCAGCACGGCGATGTAGCAAAATATGCCAGCGCCGATTCCAATGACAATAGACCCCATCACACCCACGAACCCAGAGGCCGGCGTGATCGCCACGAGGCCAGCCACCGCGCCCGTGGCCACGCCCACGGCGCTCATCCGCTGGTGGTGCATTTGCGACAGAACGCCCCATGTAATGGCGGCGGCGGCGGCGGCAGTGTTAGTCACAAGGAACGCGTTGACATCAACCGCGTTGGCCGCCAGGCCCGATCCGCCGTTGAAACCGAACCAACCGAACCACAGCAATGCCGCCCCTAGGATTACAAAGGGCACATTACCGGGCTCAATCCCAGGATTCCGGCGCTTGCCCAGCACTGCCGCAGCGGCTAGGCCCGCCACCGCGGAGTTGATGTGCACGACCGTGCCACCGGCGAAGTCCAAGTCTCCGAGGTGGAACAGCCAGCCGCTAGGCGACCACACCCAATGGGCAATAGGTGCGTACACCAGGGTTATCCAGAGGACCAAGAACACGAGGTAGGTCGTGAACTTGAACCGTTCCACAACGGACCCGGTGATCAGGGCTGGGGTGATGACGGCGAACATCATCTGGAAAATCACGAACACCAAGGTCGGGATACTGCCGCTCAAGTCGTTGATCCCAATGCCCTTCAGGCCGACGGCGGACAGGTCTCCGATAAACGCCCCGCCTTTGCCAAAGGCGAGGCTATAGCCCCACAGCACCCAGACGACGCTGACGACCGCCATGGCCATGAAACTGAACATCATGGTGTTGACGACGTTCTTGCCTCGGACCAATCCTCCGTAGAAAAAGGCTACGCCGGGCGTCATCAGAAGGACCAGCGCGGAGGCCGCGAGCATCCATGCGGTATCTCCGGAATTCATACGGCACACTCCCTTCAGAAAATGGATTCTGGCATCGGCCGTCGTCAATTTTCCTAGTCGCGTTTTTCGCCAGTGTTGCTGCGCTGTTACGCTCGTGTTACCTCATTGTTACGAGGGTGTTTCGGCTGCAAGCGCCTGTCCGCAGCCTGCTTACTCCTTACTCTCTAGCCCGCGCGGGGCGGGCGCGATAAACTGCCGCGGGCCGGGCTGGCCACACATCCCTTTGACCTATCCATAGCCGTTCAAGACCGCCCTGATTCGTCTCCCCGATGTCGGGATGGCGGCGGGGCAAGCGGCGGGATAGGCGGTTAGGACCCCTACCTCGTGCTGAACGTCTTCCTCTACGTCATCCTGCCGACGTTCCTGGTCGCCGCGGCCGGCGGCGTGCTCCAGAGGTGGCGAGGGCTCTCCCCGCTGCCCCTGAACCAGCTCATGCTCTATCTCTTGGGTCCCTCGCTAATCCTGAACTCCCTGCTGACGACGAAACTGCAGGCCAGCGAGGCCGAGCGCATCATTGCCGCCGTTATCCTGGTAACCCTGGTGCTGTTGGCCACCGGCGCCATCTTGGGCCGCGCGCTGGGACAGGAGCGACCCATGCGCAGCGGGTTCCTGCTGGCCACCGTCTTCCCCAACGCCGCGAACATGGCACTGCCCGTGGCCCTGCTCGCATTCGGTAACGCCGGCCTGGCGGTGGCCGTCGTCATCTTCGCCGCCCAATCGGTCCTCAGCTGGTCACTCGGTGTCTTCGTGGCGGCCAGCAGCGCAGGCGGTGGGCTAGAACCACTGAAGCAAACGCTGCGGCTGCCGATGCTCTGGGCCATCGGCCTGGCGATCGTCCTGCGGGCCGCGGGCGTTACGCTCCCCTTCACGCTGCAGCATCCCATCGAGATGTTGGGCAATGCGAGCATCCCGGTGATGCTGGTCATCCTGGGCTTCCAGCTCAGCCGTGGCATCCAGCTGGAGCAATGGCCAAGCCTCGTGGCCGCCCTGACGATGCGGCTCATCGGAGGGGCAGCCATCGCCTTCGGTGTGACGTCGCTCCTCGGGCTGACGGGCGTGACGCAGGAGACAGTCATCGTCGTGGCGGGCATGCCCACCGCCGTCTTCACCACCATCCTCGCCACGGAGTTCAAGGCGGAGCCGCGCTTCGTCACCAGCGCCGTCATAGCCAGCACCCTGCTCAGCCTGGTTACCCTCACCTTGCTCATCACGCTGGTACAGAACTGGCTGGCGTAGTCCGGATGTGAGCGGTGAGCAGTAAGCAGCGAGCGGCAAAGCCGGCGGCCGCCCGGCATGAAGACGAGCCGCAGGGCCATAGTGTGCCTAAAACGACACTTCTCAGGCTGTTTTCCAGAGTGCCTTTTCAGGCAGTGAAGCCCTGGGTGAGGGCAAGGTATCGGTTTATCTGAGGAACGGAGTACCTATGTTCTATCCTCCCGTGAGAAGGCGCGCTACGCAATGAGGTGAGCGGCACCCGCCCTGGCCTGGGAAGATGGGCAATCAAATGGTGCGGTAGGGAAATGTAAACTGGGAAATATGACCCTGAGTCGCCACTGATGCCCCCAATAGCCAGCCGCGCATGTGAAACCAGGCAAGCATGATCGACGCGGAAAATCTGACCAAGCGGTTCGGTGACTTCACGGCGGTGGACGACCTGACCTTCCACGTCGACAAAGGCGAAATCTTCGGGTTCCTGGGGCCGAACGGGGCCGGGAAGACGACGACGCTGCGGATACTGAGCTGCCTCATCTCGCCGAGCAGTGGCGAGGCGCGGGTCGGGGATTTCGATGTCCGGAAGCCTGCGGACGCGCTGAAGATTCGGAGGACCATCGGTCTCATTCCCGACGATGTCGGCCTGTATGACGAGCTCAGCGCGTCCCAGAACCTGGAATTCTACGGCAAGCTCTATGACGCCACGAAAGCACACCGCAAGGAGAGCATCGAGCGGTTACTCAAGATGCTCGGGCTTTGGGAGCAAAGAGGACTCAGCGTCGGGACGTTTTCCAAGGGCATGAGGCAGAAGATCGCCATAGCGCGGGCACTGGTGCATGACCCCGAGATACTGCTGCTGGACGAGCCGACGGCAAACCTGGACCCGGAGTCAGCTAAGACCGTGCGAGACTTCATCCTGGAGCTGAAGGGCGAGGGAAAAACGGTCCTGCTGAACACGCACAATCTGGGAGAGGCGCAGACGGTCTGCGACAGGATCGGGATACTGAACAGGAAGCTGTTGACCGTGGGCGTCCCGGGCCGGCTCGAGCACTCATTGTGGAGAAGCCGCACTGTCATTCAGCTCGATGAGGTCACCGATGCCATCGTGGAAGCCGTGAAGCGGCACGCCTCGGGCAAGGTGGCGGTCGAGGGCAACACCTTGACCGTGGACGTCGCCAGCACCGAGCAAGAGAACCCGGACCTCGTGGCGGCCATCGTCTCCGTCGGGGGCCGTGTCCAGCTCGTCACCAGGACGGTCCCGACTCTGGAGGACGTCTACCTGAAGGTAGTGCGGGAATCGAGATGAACCTCTCGAAGGTGTGGACCATTGCCGCCAAAGACCTGAGGATCTTCTTAAAGAAGAAAGGCATCCTCTACGGGGTCATCCTGTTGCCGCTCATCACCGGCATTGGCCTGCCGCTGGTCATCGGGTTCGCAGGCCGGGGCACTGGAGGAATCCCAGCAACGGCATTGCCGCCGCTGCTGGACGCGTTCGCCTTCTTCTTCATCATCAGCGCGGACGTGCTCCCCACGGCGATCGCCGCCTACAGCCTGGTCGGGGAAAAAGTGGAGAAAAGCCTGGAGCCGCTGCTGGCCACACCCACCACGGACAGCGAGCTTCTCCTGGGCAAGAGCGTCGCGGCGTTCATCCCGCCCATACTGGCGATCTACGCGGGCGCCGCGGTCTTCATGGCGCTCACAGACCGCTTCACCTACGGGACGTTGGGCTACCTCTACTTCCCCAACTGGAAGATGGGCATCATCCTTCTTGCGGTCACTCCCCTGGCGGCCGTGCTCTCCATCGAGGTCAATGTCATCATCTCTTCGAGAGTGAGCGATATCCGCACGGCACAGCAGCTGGGGAGCCTGCTGGCGCTCCCCTTCGGCGCCATCTACGTGGCGGCGGAGGCCAGGCTAATCGCTCTGACCACGAGCAACCTATTGCTCATCTCCGGCATGCTCGCAGTCATCGACTGGGCGTTGTTCTACGCCAGCACCGCCGTCTTCCACAGGGAGGAGATACTCACCAGGTGGAAGTGAGGGGCCCCGGCGTCGCGGCCCGCCTGTTCTGCAACACGGCGGCCAATAGGACGCGATACGACGTGGATGGCAAGACTCCCGCCGGGCTGGTGGCCCAGAAGCGGCCTGTGGTCTTGGGGCCTGGGAGGCCTGCGAGGAGTTCTGCCGGAGCATTTCCTCCAGCCAGGTGCACAGTGACGACAGTGCTCATGGTGCTGCAGGCGCCCCGACCTTTACGATAGGGATGCCCAAGAAAGCTGGAAGCAAGAAGCCCGCCGTTGGGCGGGCCTTCGGTCTTGCTGTTTGAGTTGGAGGCGACGGGCGGAGTCGAACCGCCGAATAGAGGTTTTGCAGACCTCCGCCTTAACCACTTGGCTACGTCGCCTCGTCGCGATACGACGCTCCATGCTACCGGCGCAGGCCGTGGAGTGTCAAACGAGCACAGAACCCTACGCCAGGAGGCTGGTCGAGATGTATCTCCGGACAATGGCAACCGTAAGTGACAGGAGGGACCGCTATTGGGCGGCGACGCGCGATGCAGTCTCTCGATCCACGTGGCCCGCCAACCAGGCTTGCAGATCGGCGCAGAACATCTCTCGGTCCGTGTCGAGCCAAAGCGTGTGGTAGCCCCCTTCGTATTCCCGCAACTCCTTGTCAACAAGACTCAAGCTGGCAAAGAAGTCCCGGGTACCCTCCACTGGGGTCAGCCGGTCCGCCGTACCATGGAACAAGCTGACCGGAACGGAAAGCTCGCC
>JBJKQC010000202.1:0-13399 GCA_046705745.1 Dehalococcoidia bacterium | reverse complement strand
GGGCTGGCGTCAAAGGGCCTTGTGGCGGGCGGTGACGTATTCGCGGATAGCGCGGGGGACCAGCCGGAGACCAGGAAGTCCCGGATGTACTCATGGTACTTGGACTTGGCGACGGCACTCCTGCAGGACATGACGGCCTCCTCAAGGGCGATAGGGGTGGGTGCCCCACCGCCAAAGTGATAAGAAAACATCACTTCCGCCGTCGTTTTTCAGGAGGAGATAGCAGGTGGTGGAGCCCTAAGTGGGAGCAAAGTGATGTTTTGCCATCAGAATGGCAGGAGGAACATATGTACTATGATACCACGAGATGGCCACCTATGGAATAGAACCCTGTCGTGGTGGAGCAGCAGGGCAGGAGGACTGAACACCTGGCAGCCCGCTGCTTGCTGCCTACCTATGTACGCCCCAGCGGTCCCAGTGTGTGACCTCGCCGGAGGGCCGGCGGGTTGTCGGACCGTAGCGGTGGCCCTCGATGGGGTAGCCCAGCGGTATCATCGCCGCCGTCGCCCAGCCCTCTGGTATGCCGATCTTCTCGCGGATGGCCTGCTCGAACTCCTTGTCGCGCCGCACACGTGTCGTCAGGACGCTGCCCAGGCCCAGCGCGCGGGCCGCCAGCAGCATGTTCTGGACGGCCGGATAGATGGACGCGCCGTGGTGGATGTCCGTGCCCTCGTGGTGCGTGCAGGCGAGGATCCATACCGGCACGTCCATAATGTGCTGGGCCAGGTAGTCCGCCGACTCCGCCGCGCGCCGCTCGGACGGCGTCTGGGCCTGACCGTGGTCCGGCCGGGCCACGCCGGGGTAGTACTTCTCGATGATCCGCTTGGCCGCCTGGTCCTTGATGACCACGAAGGCCCACTGCTGCGCATTGCCGCCGTTGGGCGCGTGGATGCCGGCGTCCACCACCTTCTTGATGAGATCGTCCGGCACGGGGTCCGGCTTCAGGTAGCGGAGCGCCCGCTGGGTGTACATCGCCTCGAACAGGCCAAGCTCTTCTGTCATAGGAACCTCCGCTACGGTGCTGGTGGAGGCCGATTATAGGCAGCACCTAGGAAGCGGGCAAACGGGGTTACCATGAGCGGCCGTGTGTATAGCCGCCGTCCGCCTTTAACACGTCGCAAACTTGCGCTACCATGTCCGCAACGCGTTGTCGCCGAGAAAAGGAGGCAGGATGCTATCGCAGGAAATGCAGGACAGGCTGACGAGGGTCGGCCCCGGCACGCCGATGGGCGAGCTGATGCGCCGCTATTGGCACCCCATCGCAGCCAGCGTGGAGCTGAACGAGGAGAACCCCACCAAGGAGATCCGCCTGCTGGGCGAGGACCTCGTCCTCTACCGCGACGCCAAGGGCCGGGTCGGCTGCATCGAGCCGAGCTGCGCCCACCGCAAGGCAAACCTCGCCTATGGCGTGCCGGAGCCCGACGGCATTCGCTGCGCCTACCATGGCTGGGTGTTCAACGAGACGGGCGCGTGCGTGGACCAGCCGTCGGAGCCCGAGGGCAGCCGGTTCAAGGACAAGGTGCGCATCAAGGCTTACCCGGCGCAGGAGCTGGGCGGCGTGATCTTTGTGTACATGGGCCCGCAGCCGGTGCCCGTGCTGCCCAAGTGGGACCTGTTCGTCTGGGAGAACGTGGAGCGCTCCATCTACTCGGTGACGCTCCCGTGCAACTGGCTCCAGTGCCACGAGAACTCCCTGGACCCCGTCCACTTCCAGTGGCTGCACCGCTACTACGGCATGTGGCGCTCCAGCCGGACCAGCATGCAGGGGCTCGACGAGAAGCTGGACTTCGACCGCGCCACGGCCTCGCGGGGCAAGAAGCACCTGAAGATCGGCTTCGACCGCTTCGAGTACGGCATCATCAAGCGGCGCATGCTGGAGGGGGAGACGGAGGACAGCGAGTGGTGGCGCATCGGCCACCCCATCCTGTTCCCCTACACGCTGCGCGTGGGGCAGGAGCGGTGGATCGAGTTCCAGCACCGCGTGCCCATCGACGACACGCACACGCTGCACTTCATGTACACGGTGCGCGTGCCCAAGCCCGGCGAGGTCGTGGAGCAGGACTTCGTGCCCTACGAGGAGCGGCCGCTGTACGACGAGAACGGCCGTATCAAGGATGACTACGTGGTCGGCCAGGACCAGCTTGCCTGGATCATCCAGGGCTCCATCTCCGACCGGCCGACCGAGCACCTGGGCGTGACGGACGTGGGCATCATCATGTTCCGGCGTATGCTGGACGAGCAGATGAAGATCGTGGAGGACGGCGGCGAGCCCATCAACGTCCACCGCGAGGACAAGGACATCATCGTCTTGCCCACGGAGTTCACCTACTACCCCGGCGATACCGAGACCGGCGGGCCGTTCAAGGACGTCAAACCCGACAGAGTGCAGATCGAGCGGTCTTTGATTTAAGACTAGCTGTATAGAGATTGAAAAGAGGCCGGGGCGCGCACCGGCCTCTTTCGTCAATTGGGGCATTCGCCTCAGCCAACCCTGATCGCCTCATTCACCATTCAAGGCCTATGCCGTCGATTCTTCGTCCTTCCAAAGAATACCCAAAGTGCCTATTCGGTGGCGCGAAAGGCAATCCGAGGCTATTTATCGAACTCTGTGGAGACCCAATGCACCGTTAGGTTGCCGATCTTGTAGCGGCTGATGCTGTTGATGCGCATGCTCGCAACATCCCCGGACGTGGTGTAGCGGCTCTGTACATACCTTCCCAAAGGCCTCGCCGCGACCAAAGCGAAAATAGCGTTCGAGAACGCCCTGTTGAATCCACGAAGGCCACGTCCGCCTATCCTGTAGCCCGCCAATGTCGCCGCCGTGGCGAGCCCCGCTCCGACGATAAGATTGGTGCCGCAGAAAGGTGAAACGGCCAATTCGGTTTCTCCGTTCTTCATGCGGTCCAATGCCTCGTCTGCGCAGGAACGGACTTGCTCGGTCGTCACATCACCCACTACGAAGAAGCCGCCTGGTATGGAATACCCGGCCATAGGCTTGCTAGTTGATGCTTCCGCGAGCAAGAGCGTGATGGTTCCATGCTCCAGCCCGTGGTTGCGTTTGGTCTTGTCCCAAAGGTGCATAGTGGCTTACTCCATCATGAGTTCTGCCCATTGTACGCCTGCCTCGGTATCCCCGAGGGCAACTGACGAGACTGGCCGATGGTCTGGACTATTCCACTGCGCTTGTGCGCAGGCTGTGCCGATGACTCTTACGACGATCACTTCAGCCACGACCGCCGTCAACCCGTTCGTGTATGGTCCACGCGGCGCCCGGACCGCAATAGGGCTGGACCGAACTCCTTCATGCAAGGGCGGTAAGGGCCATGCATTAGTCAAATTCAAAAGATGTAGCATTGGTACTTGTGCCTCGGCGGGTTGAAAGCACATTGTCAGTTGGTGCGGTGCGGCTTCGGTGGTGTTGTCCATTTGCTCGATGTCTCGTTTCCATGGTTCAAGTACACGTGCATGGATGAAGGGTAGGTGGGTCAGGAGGTTGCCGCTGGCGACAAGAGCAGCAAACGAGCCGCCAGGCCAAGGGCGCAGCACCCAGGGTGGACAGGCCGATGGCAGCTTTAATAGTTGATGCAATAAGTTGGGGGAATCGGATGTCAGTATGTCAGGACGCGCTGGCGTACCTGGGTGTACCGGTCTGTGAAGGGATAGAAGCTGTTCGATGCACCTGCGACCCGAGCTGCTGTTTGAGTTCCGGATTATTTTTATACGAAGTCTTTACTATAGATTAGACTTGAGTCTGGCAATTATATTAGAAGGGTTGTATACACATTATTGACAAAGATTTCAGCCGCTGGTAGATAATAGGTAACATGGTAACCGCAGGAGGAGTCTAATGGCGCGAAAGACCCGCCTGATGCAACAGGTGGAAGAGCGGTATCGTCAGCCGCTGGAACGCTTGCTCCCGGAGATGATCAATGAGCGCGGGCTCACCGCTACGGCCCAATCGCTGGAGGTCAGCAAGGCCACCCTTGGCTACTGGCTACTCAAGCTGGGCATCAATGTGCGGCGAGTGGCGTTGGCGCCGGGAGAGTCGCTCGAAGTCAAGCGCGCGAGCTAGACCAGCAGGCAGAGAACAAATGGCCTGGCGGAAAGGGGAACCGCCAGGCCATTTGTTTGAAACAAACTGCCATCTGCTGCAGGGCTAGCCGTTTCAGTCGTTCGGCCATGTGCCTTAGGTCATGCCTGGGCAAGGGGCCTAGTCCAAAGGCGGCGTCGTCGCTTGACAAGCTGGAAGGGCGGATGATACCAATCCCTGTGACGAAAATCACATACGCGCTTTCCGAGCTGCTGCTTTGAGGTTATCCCTGGTGACCCTGCGCAAGGCCCTGCTGCTGTCAGTTCTCATGTTTGTCCTGGCGCTTGTCGCCGCAGCCTGCGGCGCCGCGCCCACGGCAACTCCTGGCTGCGTACAGCCGGGAGCCAACGGAATCTTGGAAAGTGTCCCCTGTGGAGCTGGTGGGACAGTGCTACCTACACCCAGCGCTGCCGTCACACCTAGCGCCACGAGCACGTCGCCCGTAGCGGCGGGAGAGCAGCTCGCTCAGTCGGAAGGTTGCACGGCCTGTCATTCCACCGATGGCACCAATGGCATCGGACCGACATGGAAGGGGTTGTACAACTCGCAGGTGACGCTCACCAACGGCTCGACCGTGACAGCGAACGTCGCTTATCTCCACGAGTCTATCGTGGACCCCGACGCTCAAATCGTCAAAGGATTTCAGCCTAACGTCATGCCGGCGACCTTTAGCCACCTCTCGGCCCAGCAAATCAATGACCTCATTGCCTACATCGAGTCGCTCAAGTAACGAGCGCTGCTTCGCTGGGTTGTCTGCGCACCTCGGCTCCGCTGGCGGTTTCCCTGTCTGACTGCTAGGTCGGGGTACTCAGTTATACGCCCCAACCTTCGGCGTTTTGCCCAAGGGGCGGTCAGACGGCCGTGGTCTTATCTCATCTCATAGGATGACATCGGCGGGTATAGGGGTAGTCCAAGCCCGTTGCCGCTTTGACCGAAGTCCGCATCCGGGACACCCCACAGGGCGCCCCCGGGCAAAGGCATTCGCTGTTGCGCTTGCTGCGGCTCGTTGCACTCGATTCGCGGATCATTCGCGCGGGGTTTGCGGTTATTGCGGGTGTGTTGCGGCTAGTAGTGCACAACCCCCAAGCCCTGGCTTGGCCGGCCGGGCGGCCACTCGCCCTGCAGTACTTGGCGGTGCAGAGCCTTTGGCTGAGAACCGAAAGACCCTGTCGATGCCCCTTGCTCCGTTGACCACCCGTGTAGCTGAACCTATACTACGCGCACTCTCTAGTAGAATAACCACAACATCTTGAGGTAGCCCTCATGCACCTTAACTGTCTTCAGGAGAATCTCAGCCACGGTCTAGGCGTTGTGCAGCGGGCGGTGGCAACGCGGACCACCTTGCCCATAACACAGCACGTTTTGCTTGCCAGCGACGAAGGCCGCTTGAAGCTTTCGGCCACGAACCTTGAAATTGCAATCAGTACTTGGGTCGGGGCTGAAATCCAAGAGGACGGCGCTATCACCGTCCCTGCCAGGCTGCTCACCGACTTCGTGAACTCGTTAACCCGGCAGGCCATTGAAATCGAGGCTCTGACCTCCGGCAAGGGGATCCACATCAAGGGAGACCGAGTACAGGCCTCCATCAATGGGGCTGATGCCAACGAATTTCCCCCCATTCCATCGGTAAGCGACGGGACGGCGACCAAGATGACGGCTAGGGCTCTTAAGGATGCGATACATCAGGTAGTGCTTGCGGCTGCAGTAGAAGACTCACGCCCTGTCCTAACCGGCGTCAATCTTGAACTGGAAGACAACAAACTGACGCTGGCCGCGGCCGACGGGTTCCGCCTCGCTGTGCACCGTACTGAAGTCATGGAGCCAGTCTCAGAAAAGCTTTCTGTAATCGTGCCGGCTAAGACGCTGCAAGAGGTGGAACGCCTGATAGAAGGCGACGACCCCGTTGAGATGATGGTAACCCCCCAACGGAGCCAGGTCCTGTTTCGGCTTAAGAATGTCGAGATCGTTTCGCAGCTTATTCAAGGGTCGTTTCCCAATTACAGCCAGCTCATTCCCCAAGAGCATACGACTCGCGTGATAGTTGGCCTGGGGGAACTCCAACGAGCTACTCGCACTGCGTCTATCTTCGCCAAGGACGGTAGCGGCATCATCCGTCTGCAGATGGCACCTTCCGGCAATGGAG
This sequence comes from Dehalococcoidia bacterium, assembly GCA_046705745.1. GTDB lineage: Bacteria > Chloroflexota > Dehalococcoidia > Lucifugimonadales > Australimonadaceae > JBJKQC01. The sequence continues at coordinate 7,166 of JBJKQC010000202.1, read as the reverse complement.
GGAACGGGACGCTGACAATCTCCTCCCGCGCCGAGGAGGTGGGTGACAATGTCGGCGAGCTAGAAGCGGCCGTCGAAGGATCGGAAGGCCGTATCGCGTTCAACAGCCGCTATCTCAATGACGTGCTTGGCGTCATAGAGAAGGAGAAGGTGGCGCTGGAAATGACGACTCCGTCCAGTCCTGGCGTGGTCAAGCCTGTGGACGATGACAACTACATTCACGTGGTAATGCCCATGTTCGTCCAGTGGTGAGAGGTGGCCGGGCGGTGGAAGCGTTCATGTGATCCGGGCCTGCCACCACCTCCTCGAACCCCAGCGTTAGCGCAGCATACGGCGCTCCACTGCGTCCATCGATTTCGCGCGGCCTTTGACCGTCTGACAGAAAGGCCATGATTGGTCTTAGCCCGTCTCTAGGTCGTCCGTGGCTCCTTGAGGGGCCGTATTGGCTTCTTATTTCACGCTCTGCCGGCTTGCGCCCGCGGGGAATCATCGTCTCCGACTACGCTTTAATACTCTCCGTGGCGGGCGGCGCAGCCTGTAGCATAGTAATCAGGGCCTTCTCTTCATTTGCCGGTTCTTGAGCCTGGCCGGCATGTAGGCCGTGTTTGCTTCGGCCGGACGACCAGCACAAATTGTGTGAGCCGTGATTCTTCGAGTGATGAAGCCCTCGTTGATGACCCCGCTCACTGGCTTCGACCATCCCTCGTCTACCTTCGTCATGTTGACACCGCGGGCCCTGCGGTTGATTGCGCGGCCGTCGCCATGCTGGCCCGGCAGACGCAGTAATGGCATCAATTGTTATACAACAAAGACAAAGCCCCCTGGCATTGTTGAGTTCCTAAGGTGTTTACGCCCTTTCGCGGATGATATGGCGCACGAACTCGTTCCTAGAATGGAATGTGCCGCGCGCTTCGGCGACTGACAGAAGCAGACAGCACGGAGTTCTTAGAGGTGATGCATGGCGAATACGGCTGCAGACATCATGTTTGACACACTGGAAGACTGGGGAGTTGAGGTCATCTTTGGGCTGCCAGGCGACGGCATTAATGGTATCTTCGAGGCTCTGCGCAAGCGCCAGGACCGCATCAAGTTCATCCAGGTAAGGCATGAGGAGGCTGCTGCATTCGCGGCCTCCGCCTACTCGAAGTTCGCCGGGAAGCTCGGCGTCTGCTTGGCGACTTCGGGTCCCGGCGGGCTGCACCTGACGAATGGCCTATACGACGCCAAAATGGATGGGCAATGCGTCTTGGCCATTACCGGCCACCACTACCATGACCTCATCGATACGCACTCACAACAAGACGTTGACCTCACCCGGGTCTTTGAGGACGTCTCGGTCTACAATGCTCGCATCATGGGCCCGGCCCACGTGGAGAACGTGACCAATCTGGCTTGTCGCAGCGCCTTGGCGTACCGAGGAGTGGCCCACATCAACTTCCCTGTGGACTTCCAAGAGATGGAGGGAGGCCAGCATTCCAAGCGGAACATTGCCGGTCACTTGCAGCCTATCTTCGAACATGGCCAGGCCATACCTTCCCAGGAGGACCTCCAGCGGGCCGCCGACATCCTGAATGCAGGGAAGAAGGTCGCCATCTTGGCTGGCCGAGGCGCGCTGGAGGCAACGGACGAGCTAGAGCAGGTAGCTGCTATCTTGGGAGCACCCATTGCGAAGGCATTGTTGGGGAAGGGGGCGGTCCCGGACGACAGCCCTTACACGACGGGGCAGCATGGACTGGTAGGCACCTTGCCGTCGCAGACATCCATGGAAGAATGCGACACCTTCTTCATGGTTGGGACATCATTCCCATACATGGAGTTCTTGCCGAAGCCCGGACAGGCGCAGGCCGTGCAGATCGACCTCGACCCCACGCGCGTGGGACTTCGCTATCCGGTAGAGGTGGGGCTCGTGGGCGACAGCAAGAAGACCTTGAGCGCGCTGTTGCCCTTGCTCGAACAGAAAGAGGACCAGTCCTTCTTGGAGAAGGCGCAGGCGGGCATGCGTGACTGGTGGGCGACCGTGGATGAGCGCAGTTCGCACATGGAGATGCCCATGAAGCCGCAGCTCGTAGCCGCCGAGATCGGTAAGCGACTCGATGACAACGCCATCTGCATCTCGGACTCTGGCACGATCACGACTTGGTGGGCGAGATACATCAAGGCCCATCGGGGACAAATGTTCTCCGTGTCGGGCATGCTTGCCACCATGGCGTGCGGGCTACCCTACGCCATTGGAGCGCAGGTGGCGCACCCGGACCGACAGGTGGTGGCCCTGGTGGGTGACGGGGGTTTCTCCATGCTGATGGCAGAAATCGCCACGGCCGTGAAGTACCAACTCCCCATCAAGATAATCATCGTCAAGAACAACACCCTAGGCCAGATCCGATGGGAGCAGATGGTGTTCAACGGCAACCCGGAGTTCGGAGTGGTCCTACAGCCTATCGACTTCGTGGCCCACGCCCGGGCCTGTGGCGCGACCGGCTTCCACATCGATGACCCAAGAGCTTGCGGAGATATTCTCGATCAGGCGTTCAGCACTCCTGGACCCGTCGTAGTCGAGGCGGAGGTTGACCCGTTCGAGCCGCCTTGGCCACCCAAGATCAAGCGAAACCAGGCGCAGGAGTTCGCCACAGCCTTGGTGCGGGGCGAGCCATACCGCCGGAAGATCGCGCTGACGGCGATGCGTGACAAAGTACGGGAGCTGCTGTAGGAGAATCCGTTAGGAATGACAGCCTGATTGACGGACATCCTCTGGAGCACCTTGATCCCACCAGAGGGGATCGATCCTTCAGGGACAATGGGGATCTGTTCCGGCAGATCCCCTTCCCCGAGAACCTTTAATCGCACGGGCCTTGGAGCATTGGGCCAGCGTGGGCGTTCGCCAGCGGCTCCAAGGCCATCGGCCACTCAGACGATGTGTCATGGCGCAGCTTTCGTGGCCGCGACCTCCCTCTGCCAGTCGGCTTGATTGATCCGGAACAGGCCTGGACGGTGTGACCGTCCGGGTCCAAAGCATAGGTGTGTCGGTTCCTGTCCGGCATGTCCTGGCCCGAGCGGATGACCCCACGTGGTCCTCATTGAAGTAGTCCACGGCATTTTCCGCCTCCGCCAGCGTCCCTGCCCGCAATGTGATCTGATTGACGCCCACCTCGCCATCACCTTCGACCATGGCATCGAATTTGCGCCACGCACCAGGGCGAAGGCATGCGCTGGCCCCCGTAGTGCGGGAGGTAGTCCTCGGTGTCGCCTGCGTCTGTGCAGCAATCGGCGTTGGCCGGATTGTCCCAGAAGTCCATTGCGTCCGAGACAATGAAGCCCAGCAAGTCCCGATAGAAAGGGAGCTAGATAGCCGTGTCTGCCACGTTGAGCACCAAGTGCCGCAGCCTGCTCGACGTGAACGGGCAATGCACCAAGGCGCCGCCGACGTCGTGCACATTCTCACGGTTGTTGCTGTGACTCCCTTCCTTTGTTTGTCCAGATGAGTGGTTGTCGAGATGAGTGGTTGTCGAGATGAGCCTTAGCTGCAGTCGCGCTCACCGCCGGCCCCCGCCGCCACAATGCCACAGTCCGACTACAACTTGCTCCGCTCACGCCCAAATACCGCCCTTCTATCCGTCTGAGGAAACGAATCGGACGCGCTCGCATATCCCTATGGTTAGGCCGGGGTGAGGAGACTCTGCCCGTCAGTCTTTCCCAGAAGGGCATGGCCAAAGCGTGCGCGGCTGAATGAGCCGCATGGATGTTGGTCCCGGGAGCCGAGCGCCGCACGATGGGACTTGCTGAGGACGGTGAGCACAATGCGGGCCGATCGCTATCAGCCCAAGTGGTATACCAACCTGTTCATGAAAGGGCCGTGGGTCAAGTGGCCCGTGTGGTTGTACCGCATGCGCCTCGGCTGGCTGCTGGACCACCGCGCCCTCATGGTCACGCACATCGGCCGCAAGACGGGGAAAGTGCACCAGACGGTAGTGGAGCTTCTGCGATATGACCCGGCGACTCAAGAGAGTGTTGTCGTGTCCGGCCTGGGTGAACAGTCCGACTGGTATCGGAATGTCCGAGAACGCGGGGCGCTGCTCGTCGACATAGGACCGAAGACCTACGCTCCTAGCCAGCGGGAGCTTGACGAAGAGGCCCGCTACCAGGAGCTGCTGACCTACCGCCGCGAGCACAAGCTCATTGCCAAGATGGTCTTTCTGCTGATGGCCTGGGACTACGACGCGCCGGAGGCCGATCAACGCCGGCTTGCCCAGTTCGTCCGGATGTTCGCGTTCAGGCCCAACCAGCCTCCTCAACAACGCTAGGCTCTCATTGGCCGTGGCGATTTGGGTCATTTGTGCCCCTAATCCACCTTCTCGGCCTCTAGTCCTTCCTCCTTCGGCAGTAGCTGCCATCCAGATAAGCCACATCTGCGAGGACTCACCTATGGGCCCGTCGTACGGTGAGTGACGGGGGAAGGGTCGGCACGGTCTACGATGGCGGACTGCCACCCCTCTTGTACACCGACCGAAACAGGAGCATGCCTGGCGTGAGTCTTCGCGAGAGCCAATTCCCCGTGCGCAAAGTGGAGGTCTCGGCCTATACGGTGCCGACGGACTATCCGGAGTCCGACGGGACGTTGGAGTGGGACAGCACCACCATTGTGATCGTACGGACCACTGCTGGAGACGAGCAGGGACTGGGTTATACCTACGCCGACACTGGCACGGCGACCCTTATCCAAGACAAGCTGGCGGGCATCGTAGACGGGCGGGACGTGATGGACGTGCCCGCTATCCATTACGCGTTGCTGCGGGCCATCCGGAACCTCGGCAGACCGGGGATCTGCTCCATGGCCATTTCGGCGCTGGATGCGTCTCTCTGTGACCTCAAGGCCCGCATCCTGGGCCTTCCGCTGGCGGTCCTCCTCGGCCGTACGCAGGAGGGCGTGCGCGTCTATGGCAGCGGGGGCTTCACGTCCTACTCCCTGGCCCAGATCCAGTCGCAGCTTGGCGGCTGGGCCGAGCGCGGCTTCACCATGGTGAAGATGAAGGTAGGCCGGAACATGTCTGAGGACATCGAACGGGTCAGGGCGGCCCGGGAGGCCATTGGCCCAGAAGTTGGGCTATTCGTGGACGGCAATGGCGCTTACACCAGGGAGCAGGCACTGTACTACGCCGAGGCATTCGCCCGCTTCGGCGTCCAGTGGTTCGAGGAGCCGGTGACCTCCGATGACCTTGAGGGACTGAACTTGGTCCGGAACCGCGCGCCCATGGGGATGGTTGTTGCGGCTGGCGAGTACGGGTACGACCTGTATTACTTCCGGCGGATGGTTGGGGCCCAGGCCGTGGATGTTCTACAAGCGGACTGCACGCGGTGCGGTGGCGTCACGGGATTCCTGGGCGTCGGCGCCCTTTGCCAAAGTTTCGGCATCCCTCTGTCCGGGCATACGGCCCCTGCCCAGCACCTCCATCCGTGCTGCGCGCTTTCCTCCGTCCGCCACCTTGAATACTTCCACGACCACGTGCGTATCGAGGGGATGCTTTTCGATGGAACGCCTGAAGTCGTGGACGGGGTGCTACGCCCCGACTGGTCAAGGCCCGGCCTTGGTCTGGAGCTCAAGCCTACCGAGGCTGCCCGGTACGCTGCCTGACAACACAGCAGTTGGAGAGTTCTTCATGGCAAGCACTCAGGTGCGTAGAAACACTCAGATGCATCCGCGATTGTCCCCGCGCGCGGTTCGAGACTTGGAGCGTGACCTGCGCAGCGCCATAGCCGGAGAGATCCGCTTCGACGATGGCGGCCGGGCGCTCTATTCGACCGACGGGTCCAATTACCGGCAGCTGCCCATAGGCGTCGTCATACCGGAGACCATCGACGACGTTATCGCCACGGTGCGGATAGCTCACGAGCACAACGCACCCGTGCTGCCGGTTGGCGCCCGCACCAGTCTTGCCGGGCAGTCGTGCAACACCGCCGTGCTCATGGACATGTCCAAGCAGCTGCGCGGGATCATCGAGGTCCGGCCAGAGGAGAAGACCGCCCGCGTCCAGCCCGGCGTGGTACTTGACCACCTTCGCGAGGTAGCGGGCCGGTTTGGCCTCACCTTCGGCCCCGATCCCGGGACCCATCAGTGGTGCACGTTGGGCGGAATGATTGGGAACAATTCGTGCGGCGTTCATGCCCAGATGGCGGGCAAGGTTCAGCAGAACATCTCCTCGCTCAAGGTGCTCACCTACGATGGGCTCGTCCTTGACGTAGGACCCACCAGCGACCAGGAGCTCGACCGCATCATTCGGGAGGGAGGCCGGCGCGGCGAGATTTACGGCCGGCTGCGGGCGTTGCGGGACAAGTACGCCGACCTGATCCGCCAGCGCTATCCGAACATCCCCCGGCGTGTTTCGGGCTATAACTTGGAGGAGCTATTGCCCGAAAAAGGCTTCAACGTGGCGAGGGCACTGGTCGGGACCGAGGGGACCTGTGTGACGATCCTGGAAGCAACGGTCAACCTCGTGTCGAACCCCAGTAGGCGCTCGCTGGTGGTCCTGGGCTACCCGGACATCTACTCAGCGGGCGACCATGCGCCGCTGATACTGGAGCACAACCCCATCGGCTTGGAAGGCATAGACGACGAGCTCACGGAGAACCTCCGTTACAAGAATATGCACACGCAGTCCCTGCCGCTGCTGCCGGAGGGCAAGGGTTGGCTGCTCGTGGAGTTCGGCGGCGACACCAAGGAAGAGGCCGACACGCGTGCCCGCGACCTGATAGACGCGCTCAAAGCGCGTCCAGACGCGCCTTCCGTTCGTCTTTTCAGCGAGCAGGACCTTCAGGCCAAGGTGTGGGAGATCAGGGAGTCCGGTCTGGGCGCCACGGCGCGAGTGCCGGGAGAAGACGTCGCATGGCCCGGGTGGGAGGACTCGGCCGTTCCGCCCGAGCAAGTCGGTCATTATCTCCGGGACCTGCGGGCCTTGCTGGACCGCTACGGATACGAGTGCGCACTCTACGGGCACTTCGGCCAGGGCTGCATCCACAGCCGGATCGATTTCGATTTTGAGAATCAACCCGGCGTCGAGCGGTTCCGGGAGTTCATGAATGAAGCGGCGGACATGGTCGTCCGCTACGGCGGGTCGCTTTCCGGCGAGCATGGAGACGGGCAGGCGCGGGCAGAGCTGCTGCCCAAGATGTTCGGCC
>JBJKQC010000201.1:0-3453 GCA_046705745.1 Dehalococcoidia bacterium | reverse complement strand
ATTGACACACGCCCACCGCGAGACCAAGCATCTCGCGGCAGGCGTGGAGGGATTGTCATGCGTGTGTTAATCGTCGAGGACGACAAAGAACTCGCGGTCTCGTTGCAGGACCAGCTCGTTGTCAAAGGCTATGTGGTGGATGTCGCCGGCAACGGTGCCGATGGACTCGCGCTGGTTGAGATAAACGAGTACGACATCGTGGTCCTTGACCTCAACCTGCCGGAGATGGACGGCTTGGAGGTCTTGCGGCGCATGCGGGCCCTCAAGCCGTCCCTATCGGTCCTTGTGCTGACAGCGCGCGGGAGCGTGACGGACCGCATTACCGGTCTGGACCAAGGGTGTGACGATTACCTAGTCAAGCCATTTCACTTCGAAGAGCTTTGCGCCCGTATCCGGGCGTTGCTGCGGCGGGACAGGCGCGTGCGAGACCCGGTGTTACGGTGCGGCGACCTGATGCTCGACCCAGCCGCTCGGACCGCATGGCTGGGGAGACGCAAGCTGGAGCTGACGCGGAAAGAGCTCGCTACATTGGAGTACCTCATGCGTCACCCTGGCCAGGTGATTACGCAGGAGGAATTGCTGGAACACGTGTGGGGCGACGAAGTTGACTCGCTCACCGGCACCGTGCGCGTCCACATTGCGTCCGTGCGCAACAAGCTGGGTGACAACGGACGCGACCCTCGTTACATCGGGACCGCCATCGGGCGGGGCTATTTCCTACGGCAACATAGGTCTCATGAAGGGAGGGACCAATGCTAGCAGGGATGGGGCATGCGGCGGCACGCGTGTGGGCCGGGAGGCCCCTCCATACCCGATTGGCGCTCCTGACCATGCTGCTGTTGCTGGGCTTGGGTATAGCGCTGGCGCTCTTGACGAATCTTGCCTCAACCCTCTTGGCCCCGCGGACGGTCAACGCGGTAATTCAGGGCCAGGGTTGGGCGGTTCACGCCTCCGGCTTGGCAGCTCCCAATTCTGACCCAGAGATCGGTCCCGGTCAGAGCCTGGTGTCCGCCATCTCGCTGGCCGTTTTACATCAGTTCCGCTGGCTCTCCGTGGCGGGCCTAGCCCTGATAGCACCGGTGGGAGGAATGGCCGCCTACCTCATCACCCGCCTTGGACTGCATCCGGTACAGCAGCTTAGCCAGACTGCTAGCGAGATTAGCGGCAGCAACCTCGGAACCCGGCTTCCCGTCCCCGAGGCCAAGGACGAGGTCCGAAACCTAGCGCTCACCTTTAACCAGATGCTCGACCGGCTGCAGGGTTCCTTCGAGCAGCAGGACCGCTTCGTGACGGACGCGGCGCACGAGCTTCGGACTCCCCTCGCCGGCCTGGGTGCTGAGCTGGAGACCTGGGCCGCTCGCTTCCCGGCAGACACGCCTGATACAGCGATGGTCTCCTCCCTCAAGCGTCACACGGAAAGATTGACGCAACTCGTTGGAGACCTGCTCATTGTCGCCAAAGGCGAAGGGCTGAAAGTCTCGCAGCCAGTGTACCTCGGTCCTCTCCTCGAAGAGGTTCGCAGCGACTTGTTACCCGTAGCCCGTGAGCACAGGGTGCTATTCGCGATGGCAGGGGACTCCGGGGTATCCGTCCACGGCGATGAGATCTTGCTTCACCGAGTCTTTTTCAACCTCGTTGAGAACGCCATTCGCTATAACCGTGCGGGCGGAAAGGTCACGGTACGTATTGAGCGGGTAGGCAACGAGGCCGTCGTCAGCGTAACCGATACCGGCACCGGTATTCCGCCCGACGCTCTCCCCCACGTCTTCGACCGCTTTTACCGCATTGACCAATCACGGTCGCGGCATACGGGAGGAGCAGGCCTGGGGCTGGCCATCGTTGCACACCTGGTGAAGCTGCACGGCGGGCGCGTAACTGCGGAGAGCACGTTCGGTATCGGCAGCACCTTCAAGGTATGGCTGCCGCTGGCAGTTCCCCAGGACTTGGATTCCTAAATCTGGGTAGCTAGTCTCCACCTTTTCCCATGTTGATCTGACATCTTCTCAGGCTCCGCCCTGCGCTCTGCTGTTTTACTGTCTATCCATCTTTCTGTATTTCCGGCTTGCTGTCATATAGGACCGTTGCTTTCGGAGCGCGCGACGCCCGCGCCTCACCCTGCTATCCTTGCGCCTGTGAGAGATGAAAACAGACGCCTCCCGAGAGAGTCTCCTCCGGCAAGCCCGGGTCGAAATGACAGAGCAAGGCGCCGTTTTCCGGGCAATGACAGGAGTACCGGCACTCGAGAACACGCTCCAGGAGGTGCGCATGGCCACTCAGGAAGAAATTCGCCGTCTCAAGCAGCAGGTCGCGGACAGCTCCCACATCCTGGACCACCAGGGCCTGGTGGACTTCCATGGACACGTGAGCGCGCGCATACCCGGCACCAACTCCCTGCTCATCAAGCCGGTCCTGCGCGCCCACAACCAGATCAAGGCAGGCGATATTATCTCCGTGGACATGGACGAGTACATGCGGGAGAACCGCAGTCAGTGGGACCCCAGCCAGCAGCGGGGACGGGTCATCGACGCGCCCGTCCCGCCGCGCGAGACGATGCTCCATGTGGCCGTCATGCAGGCGCGGCCGGACGTCAACTCCGTCGTCCACACCCACCAGCTCATCGCCACGTCCATCGGCGCTGGGAACACGCCCATCCGCCCGCTTTACAACCAGGCCCTGCCCTTCGCGCCGGAGACGCCCATCTTCCCCAACCCGGAGCTCATCACCACCCTCGAGCTGGGCCAGGGCGTGGCGCAGACCCTGGGCGACCGCACGGCGGCGCTGCTGCGCGGCCACGGCGTGGTCGTGGTCGGCGCAACGGTGGACCACGCCGTCAGTAACACCATCTACCTGGAGCGGGCGGCCATCATGCAGATCATCGCCACGCTCACCGGCACGCCCACGCCCTTGGAGCCGGAGTACGTGGCCAAGTTCGGGCCGGACTGGGACCGGCGCGCTTCCCACGCCTACGAGTACTTCCGCTCGCTGGTGCCTTCGCTGAACGGGCCGCAGGCCAAGATACAGGAGCGCGCCGACGAGGCGTTGGAGACCGCCGAGGGGCTGCTGGACCGCATAAGAGAGGCGCTGACCCGTGGCCGGAGCCGGGGGGAGTAAGCTATGTCCAGGCCGTCCCTCGTGTGGCTTCGCTTCCAGCGCCAAGGACCGCCGCCCGAGCACGTGCGCGCGCTGGCGGAGGCATTTCCTAGCGTACGCTTCGTGGAGGCCATGGACGAATCAGGGCTGTCCGCGGAGGCGCAGGCCATCAGCGCCATCTTCACGGACATGCCCGTGTCCGACGAGACGGCGGCGCGGCTCCCATCGCTGCGGTGGGTGCATACCACGCGTGGCGGCGCGTTCCCTTTCCTCGTCCCCGCGGTGCGCCAGCGGGGTATCGCCGTAACCACATCCACCGGCGTCCATGGCGAGTCCTTCGCGGAGGTCGCGCTGGCCTGCATG
>JBJKQC010000200.1:0-4614 GCA_046705745.1 Dehalococcoidia bacterium | reverse complement strand
CACACCCCAAGCCCACGCACACCCTAGCCCGCCCCCGACGGCCCCCAGGCATTGGTTCGGAGGCGGTCTGAGCATCCCGAGAGGACATGGGTTCAATGGTCCTTGCCTGAGTTAGATTTACAGGTTTATTATTTACTAGTAAACTACATTAGCCCGATCAAGTACAGCGTTGGAAGGAGTCACACGATGGCGCAGTTGAGGAAACCATACATCCTTACCGCGGGCGAGGGGCCTTCGACCTGGTTCCTTGGCACATTGATCACGTCGAAGGCTACAGGCGAAGAAACAGAGCATTCCTTCGCGCTTCGGGAGCAGACCTTGCCGGCGGGCTTCGCGCCACCTCTGCACGTGCACCACGGGGAGGACGAAGCGTGGTACCTCCTGGAGGGGCAGATGAAGGTCGTCTGCGGCGACACGGTCCTCCACGCAAAGCCGGGGGCGTTCGTGGTCCTGCCGAAGGGCATCGCTCACGGATTTAGGATAGAGGGCGACGCACCATGCCGGCTCTTGGAGCTGAACTGGCCGGCGGGGTTCGAGCATTTCTACGAAGAAGCCGGCCAGCCGGCTGGCTCGCTAACCCTTCCCCCTCCGCCAACAAACGCGGACATCGAGAAGATGCTGTCGGTCGCGGGGAAGTACCGCGTGGAGATCGTCGGACCGCCGCTTGGTGCTGCCTGACGGCGCCCTGAACGACCGCCCAACTTCTCACCGCCGCCGATTACTGCACCGCGATTGGCGTCGCCGCCCGTGTTTCCCAGCCCGCCTGCGCGGACTTCGTGGCGCAGCCCGCCAGCCGCGAATTCATTCGCCAGGCTTCCTTGCCTCGCCCTAGCTCGGGGTGCCGTCCGCAGGGACGACGCCGGTGGCTCGCCCTAACCTCCGCGTCACCGAGCCTACGCCATCACCCCGAACCGGCCGCCGGCACCCGTTGTACGGGCGCCGCTTTCCCCGCCTGTGGGTGGGCACGGGGGCAACCGTAGGGGCGAAGCATTTGGCGCAGATCGGAGGCGTCTGCGTGTTGCTGGCGCCCAAATGCTTCGCCCTGACCTCCGCCATATCCCGCATCCGCCATCTCCACCAACGCCTCGCCCGGCCCTTTCCCGACCGTTTACCGTTCACTGTTCACCCCTCCTGTCATCCTGCCTTCATCCCCTTCCTATAATTGCTACCCCATGTTTTAATAGAACATATGTACTTTACCAGCGGCTCCACTCGCCACCCTGCACGCTGCGGCCGAGAAAAAAATTCCGCGCAGCACGGCGCCCGTGCGCCCGGCCGTGGCCACGTGCAGCCCATCTCGCTGTTGCGCGTGTCGCGGCTGGTGTTGCGGGCCTGTTGCGGCTCTGTTGCGGGTAATGTTGCGGCCTGTTGCGGCTATGTTGCGGGTATTGTTGCGGCCTGTTGCGGCTATGTTGCGCTTGCCCCGGTTGCCCTGAGGAGGAGAACCATGACCACACCAAGCACCGTCGTTACATCGCCCTACTGCCAGCAGATCGAAGACCGGCTCCGTGCTGGCGACTCCCACCGGCAGATCCACCGGGCTCTTGTCGAGCAGTACGGGCCCGACGCCGTGCCCTCCGCCGACGCCATCTACCGCCACCGTCGGCGCCTCTTCCCCAACGCCGCTCGCCGCCAGGACAACCTCCGCCTGCTCGACCAAATGGTCCGCGCCCAGCGACGGCGTGTCGCCCGCCTCTGGAAACGCGACGACGCCGACGCCGCGCCCCAGCTCGACGCCGCTCTGCGTACCCTCCTCGGCTACCTCCGCGAGCGCCGCCGCCTCGCGCTAGCCCCGGACGCCCCCGCGGCCGATCCCAACGCCTCCGCCGTCCAGACCCCTGCGGCATCCGACGATGTTGTGACCAGGGAGGAGCTTGAGGAGGTCCAAGAGCTCCTCGACCTCATGGAGCGCCACAGGGCCCGGTTCGCGCCCCTCGATAGCCAGGCCTATCAAGAGGAGGCAAGCGCATGACATCCCCGTTCCAACAACAACTCCCGCACGAGATCTTCCGCGATACAGGCGAGCCCCAGCGTCCTACGCCTGCCCGTTTGGAGCGGGGTGGGGAGTCCGCGGAGGCGGACTTGGTGGCGGAGCCCCCCAGCCGCGAATTCATTCGCCAGGCCTCGGACTTGGTGGCGGAGCCCCCTAGCCGCGAATTTATTCGCCAGGCCATGGGCCTGTCCGCGGCCGGCGACTTTATCTTGTACGCCGACCACGTCCACGGCTTGCGCGCCGCCCCCTTCCAACAGCGCTGGGCCGCCGCCATGGCGGTGTGCAGCGAACAAAGCAAGCATGGGCCTTGGGATTCAGGAGGGAGGACTGGCAGGTCAGGATAGAGGAGCGTGAATTCCACAACCTCGGTCCGGACGCGCTGGTATACTTGCCATTGACTCAATATCGTGCGGCAAATGGCTTCTCCACACTCCGTTCTCATCCGCGTTCCCGCGACCACCGCCAACCTGGGCCCGGGGTTCGATTCGCTCGGCATGGCGCTATCCCTGTGGAACTACATGCGCCTGCAGTGGACGGACTCCCCGTCGCTGGCGGTGCACGGCGAGGGCGCCGAACGCTTGCGACGAGACAAGAGCAATCTGATGTACCGGAGCGTCCAGCGGCTCCTAGACGAGGTCAACGCCGACGCTAGAGGCGTTGGAATCGTGTCCTGGCAGCACGTGCCCCTGAGCCGCGGCCTGGGCAGCAGCTCATGTGCGATCGTCGGCGGCCTGTACGGTGCCAATGCCCTCCTGGGCTACCCTGTGGATCCCCACCGCCTCCTGGAGCTGGCGACGGAGATGGAAGGGCATCCGGACAACGTGGCGCCCGCCCTGATGGGCGGCATGAGCATCGCCGTGCGCGACGGCCGGACGGTGCACGCGGCGCCGGTCCCGGTGCCACCGGACTTGCAGTGCGTGGTGTTTATTCCGGAGACGCCCATGCCCACCAAGAAGGCGCGGGCAGTCTTGGCGCCCCAGGTCTCCCGGGAGGATGCGGTCTTCAACATCGGGCGGGCCGCCCTCCTGGTGGCCGGGCTCGCCCTGGACCGCCCAGAGTACCTGGGCCTGGCCACGCAGGACCGGCTCCACCAGCCGGCGCGACAGAAGGTTTTCCGGGAGATGAAGGTGCTGTTCCAGAACGCGCTGGAGGCCGGTGCGCGAGGGGTATTTCTTTCGGGCGCCGGGTCGTCGGTCATCGCCCTCACCACGCGCGGGGAGAACCGCGCCTTCACCATTGGCTATGAGATGACTAACGCCGCGGACAAGGCGGGGCTGCCCGGCACCTTCCGTGTGCTGGAGCCATCGCCGACGGGCGCCGAGGTCATCGAGGCATTGCCCGAGGACGACATGTAGGGGCAGGCCTTGTGCCTGCCCAAACGCCGGGGCAACCACAAGGGATTGGCCCTACGGCTGGACGAAGGAGTAAAAACTTCGTGGGACTACTGGTGCAGAAGTATGGCGGCACCTCCGTGGGCGACATCCAGCGGATTCGGAATGTGGCCCGTCGCGTGCTGAAGTCGCGGGATTCCGGAGTTCAGGTGGCGGTGGTGGTCTCCGCGATGGGCAAGACCACCGACGAGCTCATCGCCCTCGCCCACAGCATCTCGAAGGCCCCGGCCCCGCGTGAGATGGACCTTCTTCTGTCCACCGGCGAGTTGGTCTCCTGCGCGCTCCTGTCCATGGCCCTTCAGGAGCTGGGTGCCGACGCTATCAGCATGAGCGGCCTGCAGGCGGGCATCCGTACCGACACTGCCCACGGCCGCGCCTCCATCGTCGCGCTGGACCCAGGAAGGGTTCGCCGGGAGCTGGACGCCGGCCGGATCGTCGTCGTGGCCGGCTTCCAGGGCATCACCGACGAGATGGAAATCACGACCCTGGGACGCGGCGGGTCCGATACGACGGCGGTGGCGCTGGCGGCCGCCCTGGGCGCAGCCCGTTGTGAAGTCTACACGGACGTGGACGGTATCTACACCGCCGACCCGCGCGTCGTGCCCAACGCTCGCAAACTGGCGGAGATTGGGTACGAGGAGATGCTGGAGCTGGCCAGCTATGGGGCCAAGATGCACCCGCGGTCCATCGAGCTCGGGGCATGGTACAAGGTGCCCATCCTCGTCGCCTCCAGCATGCAGGACCTGCCCGGAACGTTGATCCACGACATACCGGCCGAACGCCATGAAGGGATTGCCATGACCAGCGAGATGGAGAAGAGCAACAAGGTCCGGGGCGTCACCTACGAGCGTGGCATCGCGCGCATCACCGTCCGCGCGGTCCCGGACAGGCCGGGTATCGCGGCCGCCCTCTTCCAGCCGCTGACCGATGCCGGCGTCAGCGTGGACACCATTGTCCAGAACGCCAGCGCCGAGCGCCTCACCGACCTCTCCTTCACCGTGGACAAGGTGGACCTGGACCGTGCCTTCGCGGTCACACAACGGATTGCCAAGGACATCGGCGCGGCCGACTGCGTCCGCAACGACCACCTCGGCCAGGTCAGCATCGTGGGCACTGGCATGCAAAACGTGCCCGGCTACGCGTCCCGCATGTTCGGTGCCCTCTCTGGCGCGGGCATCAACATCGAGATGATCACGACCTCCCAGATCCGCATCACCTGCATCGTGGACG
>JBJKQC010000199.1:0-4246 GCA_046705745.1 Dehalococcoidia bacterium | reverse complement strand
TTTCAAGGACCCCAATACCACTCAGACCCGGCTGACGGAGGTGGTGGAGGCTATCCGTCGGCGAGGGTTCAGAGGCTACATACACCTAAAGGTCATGCCTGGGACGAGCGATCAGTCGCTGTTGGACGCCGCTGCTCGCCTGGGCACGCGCCTGTCCATCAACATGGAAGCGCCGAGCGAGGAGCACCTAGGGAAGCTGAGCCGTATCAAGCAATTCAGCAGGGGCATGCTACAGCCCATGAAGAAGATCAACCAGGTTATGGCCGAGCACTACGGCGGCGCCGTCGGCCAGGCGACCCAGCTCGTCGTGGGCGCGGCCGACGAGAGCGACCTCGACATTCATCGCCGCATGCGCTCTCTCTACCACGAGTTGGGCTTCAAGCGGGTGTACTACTCGGCCTTCCGCCCCATCCGCTACACCCCTTTGGAAGAGCATCCGCCCACACCGGCCATACGCGAGCACCGCCTGTACCAGCTCGACTGGCTAACCCGTATCTACGGCTATACCGATGAGGAGCTGCGGCCGGCCTTCGACGGCGCAGGCTTCTTGGAATTGCATGCAGACCCAAAGCTCATGATTGCGGTCGGCCGTGCGGACCGGCTGCAAGTGGACGTCAACACGGCTACGGAGAAAGACTTACTGCGCGTGCCGGGCATCGGCCCAACCGCCGCACAGCGCATCGTCCGCCAGCGAGCCCTGCACTCCATCACACGGCGGCAGGAGCTTCAGGCAATGGGCGTCGTCCTACGCCGCGCGTTGCCGTTTGTACGGTTTCCCGGTCACAAGCCTGAGCCCTTTCGCCAGGGCATGCTGCCGTTGTTGGGGCAGCAAGAGCCAGCTCCCCGCCAAGAAGCCGCAACGTTGCACGCTAAATATGCGCCGCAAGGCTGTGCAGACTGTCCGCTGAGCGCCGGCACTTGTGGGATGCCAACGCCTGCTCCAGCTAGTGCTACACATCGATGAAGGGCGGCTGCCACGAAAGAAAGCAAAACAGGCACCATGGCCGCCCCCGAGGTCTGTGTGGCACTCCTCGTCCCGGCTCCGGTAGCATGTGAGCATGGAAGTCGCCATCATTGGAGGGGGCATCGGCGGCCTCACTGCCGCGATAGCCTTGCACCGAGCAGGGATAAGGGCACAGGTGTACGAGCGGGCCGACGCACTTGAACCGGCGGGGTCCGCCTTGACGGTCTGGGCCAATGCGATGCAGGCCCTCGGCACGTTAGGCCTAGCCGAGGCTGTGGGGCAGGCGGGGATGGTGATAGGCGAGGGTGAAGTCCAAACGTGGCGAGGAGAGCGTGTCACCAGTCTGAGTCTCGCGAAGATTACCTTCGCTCAATCCGTTTGCTTAAGAAGGAGCCGCCTCCAGGGCGTCCTACTGGATGCGCTTGACCCCGCGGCACTGCACCTTGGTTGCGAGTGCACCAATGTCACCAGCGGGCAAGATGGCATGGCGAACCTGACGTTCTCCAATGGCGCGAGCGCTACTGCGGAGGCGGTCATAGGCGCGGATGGGGTCCATTCCCTGGTGCGCCGCTGTCTACACGGCGATCGCCCCGTCCGCTACGCGGGCTACACAGCCTGGCGTGGCATCGCCTCCGAGGACGGCCTCGGCCTTGTCCCAGACAAAGCGCTAGAGGCCTGGGGGCGCGGGCGGCGCTTTGGTCTCGTGCCTGTTGGGCAAGGCCATTTCTACTGGTTCTTCGCGGCGAACATGCCGCAGGGGGCTGTCGAGGCGAACGGGGAAGTGCACCGGGACGAGGTACTGGATAGGATGACGGGGTGGCACGGGCTGTTCAAGGAAGTGGTCCGGACCACGCCCGAGGAGGAGCTCATCCGCACCCCCATCTATGATCTCCCGCCCTTACGGCGGTGGGGGCATGGCAACGTGACGCTGCTGGGCGACGCCGCGCACCCCATGACACCGAATCTCGGCCAAGGCGCGTGCCAGGCCATCGAGGACGCAGTCACCCTCGCCCATTGTCTCCATGAAAGCGGTGGCATACAGCCTGCGTTCAGACGCTATGAAAAGTTGCGGCAGGCCCGCGCGTCGACCATAGTGGGGCTTTCCAGGCGGCTCGGAAGCATCGCCCAATGGGACAACCCCATCGCGTGCTGGCTGCGGGACACCGGGGCCCGGCTGACGCCTGCTTGGCTCACGGCTCGCCAACTCCGAAAGGTGCTGACCTTCGAGGAGCGCTGACCGTCGCCGGATATTGGCGCTTACTCTCCCAGCACGTCGGCCATCTCTTTTTCCGAGAACCGGAATTGCGCCAGCACTTCACGCGTATGCTGACCGAGCGTAGGGGCGGGCGCCCGGACTTCGCCCGGGGTGAGGGAGAGCTTCACCGGGATGCCGATGGCATTGATGAGACCGGCCACCGGGTGCTCCAGGCGCTGGACCATCCCTCGTGCGCGGACTTGAGGGTCGTCAAACACCTGTGCCATGTCATAGATGGGGCCTGCTGGTACCCCCGCCTCTTCAAGGACACGTAGCCATTCACCGGATGTCCGCGTGCGGGCGGTCTCCTCGATCGCAGCGGCGAGCTCTTGGTAATGGCTCACCCGGTCGGGGTTGCCGGCGAATCTTGGGTCGGCCAGCAGGTCTTCACGGCCAATGGCGCGGCACAGGCGCTCGAAGGTGGCCTGGTTGGCGCAGCCGATGTTGAAATAACCGTCCGCGGCGGCAACGGCCTGGTAAGGGGCGACGAGCCGGTGGGCGGAGCCCTTGGGACCGGGCGTCCTGCCGGAACCCCAGAGCTCGGCCGCCTCCCACACCGTGTAGGCGATGGCCGCCTCTAGAAGTGACGTATCGACGACCTGGCCCTGACCCGTCTTCAGTCGATGGATGTATGCGCAGAGCACGCCGTATGCCGCGAACATGCCGGCGTTCAGGTCCGCCAGCGGCACGCTGACCTTTACCGGTGGCGATCCGGGATACCCGGTGACGCTCATGATGCCGGACATCCCTTGGGCCACGAGGTCGTAGCCCGCCCGCTTGGCATAAGGCCCGGACTGCCCAAAGCCGGAGACGGACACGTAGATCAACGCTGGATTGGTCTCGCGCAGAGCGTCCGCTCCCAGACCGAGGCGCTCCATGGCGCCGGGGCGGAAGTTCTCCGCCACGACGTCAGCCCTGGCGGCGAGCTGCCTGAACACCTGGCGGTGGGCCTCACGCTGAAAGTCCAGGACAATGCTTCGCTTGTTGCGGTTGACCCCAAGGAAGGCGGCGGACTCTCCCTTGATGAAAGGCGGTCCCATACGCCTTGAGTCATCCCCTGAGGGTTTTTCGACCTTGATGACGTCGGCGCCCATGTCGGCGAGGAGCAGAGTGCAGTAGGGGCCCGCCATGACCTGGGTGGCGTCGAGAACGGTCATGCCTGCCAGGGGGAGCGAGGTCATCAGCTACCGCCCCTTGAAGCGCGGTGGGCGCTTTTCCACGAAGGCGCGGTAGCCTTCCATGCCGTCCTCGGTGTCAAATATGGCCAATGGGAAGGCCGCTTCTTCTGGAGTCAGGTCCTTGAGCCCGGGGTTTTGGAGCACTGCCCGCAGGATGCGCTTGTGGCCTGAGTGGGACAGCGGCGCATAGACGGCCATGCGCTCCGCCAGCGCATACGCGTGCTCTTGAAGCCGCTCCTTTGGCACGACCTCCGTGATGAGGCCCATGCGCAGCGCTTCTGCCGCGTCGAAGATCTTCGCCGTCAGGAGCAGGGACAGGGCGTTGCCACGGCCCACGAGCTGGACGAGCCGGCGCACCTCCTTGTAGCCGGCGAGAACGCCTATCTTGGCGATGGGGATGCCGAAGGTGCTGTCCTCCGATGCAATGCGCAGGTCGGTCGCCATGGCCAGCTCGCACCCGCCGCCCACACAGATGCCGTTGATCATGGAGATGACCGGTTTGGGCATGCTCTCGAAGGCGTCCAAGGCGCCCTCGAAGGCGCTGGCATACTCCGCTGCCAGCTTGCTATTGCCGCGGTGCGCGGGGAAGTCTTTGATATCAGCGCCGGCGGAGAAGGCCCTGTTACCGCCGCCTGTTAGGACCACGCACTTCACGCCGTCGTCCCCCCCAAGGCGAGTGGCGGCCTCCCGAAGCGCCAGCCACATCTCATAGCTGATGGCGTTGTGCTGCTCCGGGCGATTTATGGTAACGGTGGCGACGCCGTCGCTGGTATCACTACCAATGTAGGAGGTCATGAAGTCTTCCGCGCTGCTCCAAGATGGGTTGGGAAGCCGCGTGTAGGGTACTAC
>JBJKQC010000198.1:0-2997 GCA_046705745.1 Dehalococcoidia bacterium | reverse complement strand
ACAGATTCACTACAGCCTTCCCACTAAAGGCCGCGGGGTGTGTGGTTGGAATGCTGACAGTGACGAGCCTGGCGCCCTTGGACACGCAACGTCTGCGAGTGCTGTACGGCGTGCTCGATGCTCTCGGCGCATACTACGAGCGCGCTCAATCGTCTCGGGCGCTGGCCGAGCGTGCCAATGACTCGGATATCTTGCAGGCGCTAGCGGGCACAATGGCTGGTCCGGGCGATGTCTCCGGCAAGCTCGGGCGCGCAGTGGAGTTGGCGGCGGAAGCGACGGGTGGGGGCTTTGCCGCCGCAGGGGTTGTCGAGGGCGGCGAGGCCGGCGAGGCCAACATTCGGTGGATAGCCGTGCGGGACGGCGATGGGCTGCCGCGTGAGGACTTGCTAGGTTGCCATGAGCTGCGCATGGAGTTAGTGGATTCGGCTATTGCCAACCGGACACCCGCGATTGCCAACGTCACGGGAGAGCATGGGGACCGTTTGCTAGGTCACTTCGAAAGTGAGGAGCGGTCGGCAGCGGCTTGGCCGCTCATCGTTGGCGGCGAGCTCATAGGCGCGTTGCTGCTGTCATCGCGACGGGCAAATGCCTTCACCGCCCACCGTGTGCGGCTGCTCACGGCGATTGCCAGCACCGTGGGCCTCTTCTTGAAAGGCTTTGGACTGGAGCAGGCGATTGAGTCCGGAAAGCGACGGGAGCAACAGCGGTTGGAGGCATTCCAAACTGCTACCGCACACCTCGGGCTGGAGGAAAGCCCGAACGCGGTGCTGCATCAATTCCTGGACGCGGCCCGAGACTTGGTGGGCGCCCAGTACGGCGGTGTCGTGGTATGGGACCGGTACGGTCAGGTCCAGAACATGGTCTCCATCGGCTTGCCGGACGAAGGAAAAAAGCCTGCCATGCACTCCGTTCGTCTTCCGGAGCTGCTGGGACTCGTCCGCTACGCTTTGGTCCAGGAGAAAAAGGCCTCCATCCGAGTGGCCGGTTCTTCGTTGCTGCAGAGCAAAGCGGACCCTGAAGTGCCCGCGCTACGGAGCTTGCTGGGCGTCCCTTTCAACGTCAAAGGCGGAGGCTCCGGCGCGTTCTTCCTGGTGGACAAAGAGGAATCTGCCCGGTTCACCAGAGAGGACGAGCAGCTCCTGTACCTCTTTTCATCGATGGCTGCAGTGTTGCTGGACAACGTACACCTGTACGAAGCGCTTCAACGACAGCACCGGACCCTCAGCGGAATACAGGAAAGCATGGGAGAAGGGCTGGTTGTGCTGGACCAGCAGGGGCGTGTAGTCGTCAGCAATCCCGCTGTAGAGAGGTTGATTGCTACTGATCTGAGCAAGCTGAATGGCGCCAGCCTGAGTGAGGTCATCGTCCAGAACGAGGGGTGCTTTGAGGTGACCCCCACCCTTCGAGAGCTTGCCCACCTGATAAAGGGCCCGGTGAAAAGTCCAGCCCAGTTTGAAGTAGCCCTCGCCCGCCCTAAGCATTGCGACCTAACTATCTCTGTGTTTCCCATTGAAATATCCGAGTCAGAAAGACTCACGGGGCTGCTGTTGCGGGATGTCACGGATGAGCGGGACCTTGAACGGCGGCGGGACACTTTCGTATCCGTGGCGTCTCACGAGCTGCGGAGCCCTATGACGACGGTCATGGGGTTTTCAGAGCTCCTCCTGAAGCGAGAAACCTCGCCTACTCAGCGCAAGTTCTGGCTGGAGCAAATTCATGAAGACGGCAAACGCGTCCTCCGCATCGTGGACGAACTGCTCAACGTGTCGCGGATACAGTCCGGCAAAGTGACTGTGAACTATGACCCGATCGACCTGCCGGCGCTGATTGGAGAAGTGGTTGACAAGCTTCAGGCAAGCACGGAGATCCACCAGATCACCTTGGACATAGCTCCTGGCCTGCCTCGTGCTCTCGCTGACTCAGACAAGGTGGTGCAGGTCCTCACCAACCTTGTCTCGAATGCCATCAAGTACAGTCCCGAAGGCGGACCCATCCTCGTGCGAGCATGGCACGGCTCCGAGGAAGCCCGGATTGTGACCTCAGTGACAGACTGCGGCATTGGCATTGCCGAGGAGCACCAGGCCGGCCTATTTACTGCCTTCGGGCGCATCGATCGGGAAGAGACTCGAAACGTGACTGGGACAGGCCTGGGCCTGTATGTTGTGAAGAACTTGGTAGAGCTCATGGGAGGAAGCATCTGGCTGGAGAGCGATGTCAACCAAGGGTCAACGTTCTTCTTCACTCTGCCCTCGGCGTGAGGCATACGTACCATCTTGACCGCCTCACGCGACGTGAAACGGAGAGCAAACGGAGGGGCTAAGGGCCAGCGGTGGACACGGCCCCAGCGGCCGAGGTGAACGCAGGTCGATAGTGCTCGGCGAATATCCGTGACGCCAGTTGCCTGCGGCTGTGGACGCCGATCTTCTCAAACACCCCCTTCAAGTGCTGCTGCACCGTAAGCGCGGAGATTGAGAGGCCCGCCGCGATCTGCTCGGTCGATAGGCCCTGGAGCACAAGCCGGACTACTTCGGCTTCGCGGGCGGTCAAGCCGTAGGCCTGCAGGACCAACGGCGCGAGCTCAGACGGACGTGCAGGCTCGAGGATGACCGCCGTCTTCCCAAGACCGTCTGCGCCGGACAGCCGCGCGGCATGGATGACGAGCCAATGCCCGGACCTCGTGCGGAGCCGGGCGCGTGGCGGACGCTCACCCGTAGTCGTCTCATGTTCCAGGGCCCAGACACGTGCAACGACCCCGCGGACGCCCCTCAGCAGCATGGCCCCTTGCGGCCAGTCCTCTTCCGCTATCTCGTCCAGCCACCCTTCGGCGGCGGGAGTAGCGGCCAACACCGAGAAATCGTCCGCCAGGACCAGCACGCCGGGCTGGCCCGGCGCTTGCCAGCCTGGGGCATCGCCGAGCAGCAGAGCGAGCCGCAGACCCTCGGCCAGGTGCGGAACGAGGCCCTTGAGGTAATCAGCTTCCGTCTGTGTAAACGGTGG
>JBJKQC010000197.1:0-3099 GCA_046705745.1 Dehalococcoidia bacterium | reverse complement strand
GGCCGAGGCAGATTGGGAGAACGCCGGTGGCGATGGGGTCCAGGGTGCCTGCATGGCCGATGCGCTTGACACGGGTGACCCGCTTGACGAGGCGGACGGCATCCATGGACGTGATGCCGCGGGGCTTGCATCCGCACAGACGGCCCTCCTTCGGGGGAGACCAAACAAGATGACTCTTAGACCAGACCGTCCGGCCAGACCAGAGGCTGACGGCATATTCGTGCTGAACAAGCCCCGCGGCATCACGTCCATGGATGCCGTCCGCCTCGTCAAGCGGGTCTCCCGTGTCAAGCGCATCGGCCATGCAGGCACCCTGGACCCCATCGCCACCGGCGTTCTCCCAATCTGCCTCGGCCAGGCCACCCGGTTCATGGAGTACCTCGTGAGCGGTCGCAAGGTCTACCAGGCGGAGTTCACGTTCGGCCAGGCCACTGACACCTACGACTCCCTGGGCACGGTTACCAACGTCGGCGACTGTTCCAGCGTCACGCGTGCCGAGGTCGAGGCGCAGCTCCCCCTGTTCACGGGTGCCGTTATGCAACGCCCGCCCATGTACAGCGCCCTCAAGCATGAAGGCCGCCGCCTGTACGAGCTGGCCCGTGCCGGGGTGGAAGTGGAGCGCCAGCCCAGGGAGGTGACCGTGTACCGGCTCACCCTGCTTGAATGGGCGCCGCCCAAACTCTCGCTGGAAGTCGAGTGCGGTCGTGGTTTCTACATGCGGACATTCGCCCATGATATTGGCGTCGCTCTAGGCTGCTACGCTCACCTCAGCGCCCTGGCCCGGACCAAGGCCGGGCCATTCACCCTGGGGGACACCATCACACCGGAGCAGATCGAGGCGGCGGCGGAAGGCGAGGCATGGCGGGACCTGCTGCTGCCTCCCGATGCAGCCCTCCTTGGTATGGAGCCGCTGGCCGCCCCTCCCGCCGCCGAGCGCCATCTGCGCAATGGCCAATCGGTGACCCTGCCCGCATCCGCTCCGTATGCCAAGCACTTGGAGGCGCGCAGGGCCTATTCCGAGGATGGCCGCTTTCTCGGCATCGTGCGGTTCAACCGGTCGGATGGCCAGTGGCAACCCGAGAAAGTGATGGCCTCGCCCGTCACCTCTCGCCACGCGCCGGTGCGAAAGTAGAGGCGAAAGCATCCAGCGGCTTCGGGCTGGATGCCTCGTCCCTTCTCACGCCGCTTGCGAGGCGGTGCTCGCCGGCGTCGACGCGGCCTCGGACGCTCCCGCCACCCGTGCCATACTGAGTACCGACGTCTCGCTTGCCTCCTCTTCCCTGTGACCCGGCACCAATGTCCAAATGCCCAGCGCCGCGAGGCCGCGCAGCGCCGACGACAGCATCATCAGCGTCGCGAACACCGGCAGCCCGCCCATGGACGGCAAGTGTGACTGCAACAGGCCGCCCAGGACGGCTCCCGTGAATATCCCGAGGCCGTTCAGCGCGTTGAAAAGCGCCACGTTCGCTGCGCGTGTCTCGCGTGTGGACGCATGGTAAACGTAGTTGATGCCGCACAACGTCATGCAGCCCCAGCTAATGCCGCTTAGCGTCTGTGCAGGAATGGCGTGCCAGGGAGCGTGCACGGGCACCCACAAGATCGGCAGTAGCGCAATGCCTATGACCGACATCCGTATTCCAGCCATATTGCCCCTGCGGTCCGCGAACGGCCCCCAGAACCGCATCCCAATCACCATCACCACCGTGTACTCACATACCAGCGCCATGTACTCCAGGTAACTGAAGTGAAGGTCCCGGAGCTCGTACACGCCTATATACGGAGAGGCCACCCAGGTCGAGACGTAGAGGCAGAACGACAGTAGCATGTAACGCCCCAGCGGGGTCCGCGGCAGGTCCCGCAGGCGGGCCCGCATCTTGGAAGGTGGCTTCACGCACCGACTCCTGGATGGCTCGTGTAGGCGGCGCAGCAGCCACGCGGAGGACAATCGAAGCGCGGACCCCGTAGCGAACACCGCCGTAAAGCCCAGGAGCGCGTGACTGCTTGAAGCGTCGAGGAAGAGCCCTCCAACGAGGTACACGGCAATGGAAGCAGGGACGCCGACCCCAAAGCGCAGTGCCAAGTAACGCCCTCGCCGCCTGTCCGACACGAGGTTGCCCACCCACGCGCCCCAGGCCGGCTGCGGCAGCTCCGACAGCAGCATGCAAAGTAGGCTCCACGTCAGCAGCCCCCACACCCGTAGCGGCGCCGGCATCAGCACCACCGATGCCGCGCCGGCGAAGCTGAATGACCCCAGCAACGCGCTGACGGCGATGACTCTGCGCTCGCCGAATCGCGCCAGCAGCCTCGGCGTCACCAGCTGAATGAGCGCCGAGGCCAAGCGAGGCAACGTGCTCAGGATACCCGCCTGCGCAGCGGTGGCCTGGAGCACCAACCCAAAGGGCACGGTGAACTCTTCCTGAATGGCGGCTGCTGCACGGTAGGGTGCGTACTCCACCACTACCGTCCGCAGGGACTGCTGCGGCGTCTGGCTGGGCAGCTCGGGCTTTGCGGGGACAAACTTGCCGCGCAGTCGCGAGTACCGCGCTCGCTGCACTGCTGGACGAGGGCGTCCCGCCTTCCGGCGTTCGACTGGCCGTTCGAGCACACTAGAGGGGGGCATGCATCCAGGGACAGATGCGATGGCTGGTTGTCGGTGCGCCGTGAGGTAACGATCGATGCCGCTATCGCAGCGGAAAGAAAAAGGGAGATCCGAGTATCGGGTCTCCCTTCGTTATGTCTCAAGGTTCCTTCAATCCCGCCGGAAAGGCTCTCGCCGTTTCCGGAATGGCCGACTCGCTGTCGCTGGCCTCCTTACTCTGGGATTCAAAACTCAATACATGCTATATATGTCGTACTTCTAACGTCAATAAGGATCGCCTAGTCCTTTCGGGTGATTGTCCCGCGGCCATTAAGCTCCCTCCATTTGACGGGTCTTCCATGCCCTCTGAGACGCATGCGCCGCTGTCGCACAGAGGGAGGTGGCAGCCCTCGCCTTCACTTCTGGCGGCGTGACGCTCCGGCTGCATCGCGGTGTCAGCCTCAATCGTTTTCCTCAGCCCTTTTCCTCCCCCATGTCGGAGGTGCCGAGGGGCAGTGAGA
>JBJKQC010000196.1:0-7548 GCA_046705745.1 Dehalococcoidia bacterium | reverse complement strand
CGTATGATGGACGAGCTGGGCTATCGCTACTACTGGATCATCGAGCACCAGTCCTCCTACATCGGCGCCATCACCGCTCCTACCGTCTACCTGACAGCGGTTGCCCGGGCCACCGAGCGTATCCACGTCGGCGCCATGATCTGGCAGATACCCTTCCACAACCCCATGCGGCTCGCCCAGGAGGTCGCCACGCTGGACCACCTCTCCCACGGACGCGTGGAGTTCGGGGCCGGCCTCGGCACCCACGAGCATGAGTTCATACGGTGGGGCATCAACTACTACGACCGTCATGAGGTGAGTGAGGAGTCCATGGCTGTGATCGAGAAGGCCTGGACCCAGCCCACCGTCACGCACCACGGCCGTTTCTGGCACTACGAGGAAATGCTGCCCGCGCCCGGACCCTTCCAGGACCCGCACCCGCCCATCTGGATCGCCGCCCACAGCCTCCGTGCCTTCGAGTGGGCGGCAGAGCGCAATAACGACGTGGCTACGAACATATCCATGGACGACGAGTTGGTGGAGAAGTTCGAGCTCTTCCGGAAGGTGTGGGCCGAGTGCAAGCACCCTGGGCCCATGCCGCGCCAGATGCTGGTCCGCGTGGTCCACGTGGCCGAGACCGACGCCAAGGCCAGGGAAGAGGCTGAGCCGTACCTGCTGGAGTACTACAGCCTGGGCCGTGAACTTGTCGTGAACACGCAAGTGGGCTTCGGGTCCGACCCGCGAGGCAAGGGAACGGACAACACCCGCTATACCCGCGCCAATGGCCGTGTGTTCGCCCAGTCCCGCCAGTCCTACGACTTCTGGGTGGACAACAACTTGGCCCTCATCGGCAGCCCTGAGACGGTGGCTCGCAAGATCGAGGAGACCCAGAAGAAGCTGGGCTTCACCGTCTGGGCGGGCAGCCACCACATCGGGCGCATGCCAACCGAGTTGGTGGACAAGTCTATTCGCCTCTTTGGCGAAGAGGTCATCCCAGCATTTGAGGCGCCGAAAGGTCCGGTCGTCCCAGTAAGCTTGGCCGCCACGCGCGCCAACGGCGCCGGCAGCAACGGCCAAGGCCCGTGGGCAACGGGCCCTTGGGCGACCACGGCTCCCAGCAACCAGCAGGGGTACTGACAGGCACTGTCAGTACCCCTCTCCCAGCTCGGGAGAGGGTTGGGGTGAGCGGGGAACGTGGCCGGGCAAGACAAGTGCCTTGCCGCTGCCACCGGCGCTGGCTTACCCCAGCACGGAAAACCTATCGGCCACTATGCCGCGCCCCGTGGCGACCAACGCCATCTCTCCGGCATAGTCCGAGTCCAGCGCCAGGTCAGCCAGCAAATGGAGCGCTTCTCGGAGCGCATATCTCGGCGGTCGGACTTTGACTCGAATGGCGTTTGCCAGATCGAGGGTGTGGACCGTGAGTTCCAGCACCCTTGTCACGAGATAGTCTTCCAGCCGCATCGCGCCGGCGGGCACGGCGATAATGGCCCCGCTGGGGACATTGTTTACGGCGGGCACGGCGCGAGCGGCGATGGCCTGGACGGCCGCAGCCGGATCGTGACCAAGCTCGGCCCCGGCCTTGCGTCCGCGTTCGGCTATCTGTGCGTCGATACCCACCGCGGCCAGCGCATGGTGATAGTACTCAGCTGGCGTCTGGATTTCCGCCTGCTCGGCGCGCTGCGCGCTGTACTGCTCGGCGGTGACAAGCGCCCTGGCCGCATGTCCGGTCAGTTCGCGAACGTCCCATACGCCGAGGCCCGGGTCGTCCCACTGTTCCGGCTGGACCTTTGCGGTGGTCTCGACAAAGAACCGCGCGGCCGTGTTGAAGGCATGCTTGCTCATGTTCGCTCCAAGACAACGCAGGGAATGCTCGCGCATTGTACGACGGCGCGGAGGCCCGAGGTGAAGGGGCGCTGGCAGGCCCCATCCGGACGCCTGGAGACGCCAGGAAACGATGCCCTTACCGCAGCGCCTTAGCCGCGGCGACCATGTGCTCCAGCGATGGCTTGACCTCTTCCCACTTGCGGGTCTTGAGGCCGCAGTCCGGGTTCACCCACACCTGGTCAGGCGAGAGCACTTGCAGAGCCTTGTCCAGGAGCGTTTTCATTTCCACGGTCTCGGCGATTCGCGGCGAATGGATATCGTACACGCCCGGACCGATCTCGTTCGGGTAGTGGTACTTGCCGAAGGCATCCAGCAGCTCCATCTTGCTGCGGGATGTCTCTATGGAGATGACGTCCGCATCCATTTCGGCGATGGCCTCGATGATGTCGTTGAACTCGGCATAGCACATGTGCGTATGGATCTGCGTGCTGTCCTCGACGCCGGAGGAAGCGAGACGGAAGCAGTCCACTGCCCACTTCAGATATTCCGCCCAGTCCTCCTTGCGGAGAGGCAGTCCCTCGCGCACGGCAGGCTCGTCGATCTGAATGAGACGGATGCCGGCCTTTTCCAAGTCCGCCACTTCATCCCGGATCGCTAAAGCGATCTGCCTGCAAGTCTCGCTGCGGGGCTGGTCGTCTCGCACGAAGGACCATTGGAGCATGGTGACGGGGCCGGTGAGCATGCCCTTGACCGGTCGCCTGGTAAGCGATTGAGCGTACTTGGCCCACTCCACCGTCATGGGCTTAGGGCGGCTGACGTCACCGAAGATGATGGGCGGCTTCACGCACCGGGACCCATAGCTTTGCACCCACCCGTTCCGGGTGGAGACGTAACCTTCCAGCTGATCGCCGAAGTATTCCACCATGTCGTTTCGCTCCGGCTCGCCGTGGACAAGGACGTCTAGCCCGATCTCTTCCTGAAAGCGGATGGAGTGCTCGATCTCCTTTTTCAGGAACTCGTCGTACTGCTCCTGGTTGATTTCACCTCGGTTGAAGGCCGCCCGCGCCTTCCGAATATCCGGCGTCTGAGGGAAGGAGCCGATGGTCGTGGTGGGGAAAGGAGGAAGCCGAAGCGACTGGCGCTGCGCTTTGCGACGTTCGTTGAACGGGTTCTGGCGCCGGAGCATGCCTTCGGTTACGGACGCGACGCGTTGCTTCACTTCTGGGTTATGGATGCGTCGGGACTCTCGCCGGCTTTGCATCGCCTGGGCGTTCTTCTCCAGCTTCCCTTGGACTGCACCGCTGCCTTCGTCGGCAGCTCTGGCCAAAGTCACCACTTCCGCAACCTTCTGCTTCGAGAAGGCTAGCCAGGACTTCATCTCCACGTCCATTCCCGTTTCTAGCGCAAGGTCCACCGGGCAATGGAGCAGCGAGCAGGTCGGGGAGACCATGATGCGGTGGCCCCCAAGCGCCGCGACGGCCTTGTTGACCAAAGCCAGTCCGGCGTTGAGGTCGGCCTTCCAAACATTGCGCCCGTCTATAACCCCCAGCGAAAGGAACATCCCCCTGGGCAGCTTGGCAAGTACGTCGTCCAATTGTTGCGCCCCACGCACGAGGTCGATGTGCAGGCCCGCCACGGGCATGGCTAACGCGGCCCGAAGGTTGTCTTGCATGGGACTGAAGTAGGTGGCGACTAAGAGCTTGAGCGTAGGGGCCGCGGCTGCAAGGCGGGCGTAGACGCGGCCGAAGGCCGACCGTTGCTTGTCATCCAGCGTGAGCCCCAGCGCGGGCTCGTCCATCTGGACCCAGTCCGCTCCCGCTTCGGCTAGCTTCTTGAGCACCTGTTCGTAAACAGGGATGAGGTTGTCCACTAGCGATAGGGTGTCGAAGTCAGGGTCCGGCCCCTTGCCTAGCAGCAAGTATGTCACCGGACCGACTAGGACAGGGCGCGTGTGGATGCCGAGCGCCTTGGCCTCAGAGAATTCATCGACGGGCTTGGTGGAGCATAGGCGGAACTGCTGGCCGGCCCCGAACTCCGGCACGATATAGTGGTAGTTCGTGTCAAACCACTTGGTCATCTCCATGGCCGGCACGCTGGCGTGACCATTGTGGCCGCTCCGGCCTCGCGCCATGGCAAAGTACGTTTCCAGGTCCACCTGCGCCCCATCGTGGCCGTACCTGGGTGGAATTGCGCCAACCATGGCGGTGATATCTAGCATATGGTCATAGAGTGAGAAGTCATTGGAAGGAATGTGCTTGAGGCCACGCCCCTTTTGGAACTCCCAGTTCTCGCGCCGGATGGCTGCGGCCGCTTGAAGAAGCTCGGCATCACTGGTCTTACCGGCCCAGAAAGCCTCGACTACTCTCTTCAGCTCCCGATTGGCGCCGATACGTGGGAATCCCAAATTCGCTGCTATGACCACGTCATACCTCGCTCAAAAGAGTTGCGGGCGTCTCCTGGGCCATGGATGCGACAGGAAATGCCCGCAGAGCACCGTATCCGCTGTGACGATTCGCGCCTGTATGCGACAAGAGGTCGGAGGCACATACGCTTCGGCTAGGCTTATTCTACTCAAGCCTTGGATTCTCCACAACGCGGCGATTACACGCGCGGCACCGCTGGGCGGGGCTTTGCCCCTTCCACCGCAAAACAAGCCTAGCGAGTATTGGGAACGGGCATAACGGCTATAGAGAATTCGTTGTATCGCACATTACGCGTAGACATAAGCGATGATGACGCGCTGTCCCGAGGCCGCGCGACCGATTGACGTGATACCATTTAGGCATTATGGCAGCCTCGACGCCACGTAATTACTGGATGATCGCCGCCCCGCCCGACTACTACGATGTCTGCAAGCACCAAGGCTTCACTATGCTGGGCATGGGCAAGTCCCAGCGCAAGCGCGTACAACGCATGGAGGTAGGGGATCGGATCCTCTTTTACGTCACCGAGCGCATGGTCTTTGGGGCCACGGCGTCCGTATCGTCCACGTATTTTGAGGATGACACGGCTGTATGGCCCTCCTCGGATCCCGAGGAAAAATTCATCTGGCGAGTGCACACCAAGCCCGATTGTGTCATGGACGATGAGCACGCCATTGACGCACGGTTCATCGCATTCCGCATGGAGTACGTGAAAAAATGGCCGCCAGAGCTGTGGCCGCTTGCGTTCCAGGGGCTCCTGCATCTAATCCCGAAGAAGGACTTTGGGCTCATCGAGGGTGAGATGAAACGGCGCCGGCGACGACCAATCGTCCACCTTGGACTACCGGATGGTGCTGAGCATTGCGTGCTTGACCAGATGGCTGCCGAAGCCCACTGAGGGCGTGAGGGGAGAGCGCGAGGACCATCGGCGCGGCCGAAGCTTGGGAAAGCCGGTTACACCCAGACGCTCGTACCGAGCGATAAGACGTGGAGGTCTCTGTGGCCGTTTCTATCGATTTGTCTGGAAAAAGCGCCGTGGTGTTCGGCGTTGCGAACCACCGGAGTATCGCGTGGGCCATCAGCGAGCGTCTGCATGCCGCAGGCGCGAAGCTTACCGTGACCTATCAGAACGAGCGACTTGGCAAGAACGTGCTGGAGCTCATCAAGACCTTGGACGGAGCCCGTGCCGTGGAGTGCGACGTGCTTGATGAGGCATCAGTACGGGCCGCCGTCGAAGCCGCGGTCAATGACGCGCCATTGACCACGGCGGTGCATGCGGTCGCCTATGCAAACAAGGAGGACCTGTCCGGCGACTTTTCCGCCACTGGCCCGGATGGTTTTCGTACCGCCTTGGAGGTGAGCGCATATTCGCTTCTCCCTGTCGCGAGAGCGGCTACGGCGAGCATGAAGGACCATGGCAGCATTCTCACGCTGTCTTTCCACGCGGCGGAGAAGGTGTACCCGGGCTACAACGTCATGGGCGTAGCGAAGGCGGCTTTGGAAAACGAGGTCAAACAGCTTGCGGCAGAGTTTGGCCAGCGGAACATCAGGGTTAACGCCATCTCCGCCGGCCCTTTAAACACATTGGCTGCACGAGGCATTTCGGGCTTTACTCGCATGCAAGAAGTCCATGAGCAGCGCTCGCCGCTTCGCCGAAACATCCTGCAGGACGAAGTAGGCAGTGCAGCCCTTTTCCTGTCCAGTGACCTCGCCAGCGGCATTACAGGCCAAGTGATCTACGTAGACGCCGGCTACAACATCATGGGCGTGTAGCCCGCGCCTAGGAAACACTCCGAGTGGGACCTTTTGTCTCAGCGGCCAGGAAGGGTCGGTGACGGTCGCGCTATCTGAATGATCCCAATCGTTTCCTTATCTCCCGCAGACTTGAAAACGATCTTTCCGAGCGCCTGGAACTTGGCTACTCCCGCTGTTCCATAGGCCGCTGTCTCTTGAGGGCCGATGACCACGTAGTCGACGCGATATTTGTTCAAGAGAGCCATCGCCTTCGCCGGGTCCGTACTCTGGTAAATCGTGCGTACGTCGGTCTCTCGTTGGTCTAAGGGAGTGCCGGCAGGCCGCCACTGGAACTCATGGTTATACCATCCAATGACAGTCGGGCGTCCGGTCGCGGCCGAGATGAACCCCACTGGCGTGTAGTCGCTGCACGGGGAGGTTGCGGATGGACAGGAAGTGGTCACGGCTGCCTGCAGCACCACCGCATTCCGAGGAGTATTGGCCTCGACCCATTGGATGGCCTGAAGCTCTGAAGGCGCGGCTGTCGCAAGATACGACTCCCCATTTAGGTTGATACTGCCATTCCCGTCGCCCAGCCGTGAGGCGAATGCCGTGACCGGATAATAAGTTGTCGCGCCAATGGCCACCAAAACGACCACGACCGTCAGCGAGCCAGCTACTTGGCCTACTAGGCGCCTACCGTCCAGCCGGCTCATCACGTACCAGATAGCAAAGCCTCCAAGCACTGCACCGATGATCCAAGCCTCGTAAAACAGCTTGAACACCGTGTTCATGCGCCGAAAAGCGCCTTGAAAGGTGTCGTTCACGTAGAACAGGTCAGTACCTAAGACCAGCCCAACTGCAATGGTCATGAAGAGCAGGAACGGGACTAGGCCGTCCTTGTCTGGGTACTTGCGGCGGGCCGCCAACGCCATGGCACCATAGAAAGCCACGCCGACTCCCGCTGCCATTGGCGCCACGGTTATCAGCATGTGTGAGGGAGTCTGACCATCGACCACCACCTGCGCTGGGTTGTGAGCTGCCCCGGTGAGCGAATCCATGGCCAGCCATAGGGACACAGGCAGGGCAGCTACCCCTAGCGCCAGGATGCCTCGCCCCCAGTCCTCCCATCTCGATGAGAATATTCGGCGCAGCAGCAGCACGAGCGTCGGCGCCAAGAGTAGTGCCTGGGTACCCCACGCGAGACCGAGCTGTAGCGGGCGCGTACCGAGCCCATAAAGTGGCTTTATGCCATTGGTATTGCTCTCGAAGCCGAGATAGAACGGCAGGAACGCGGCCGCCGCCGCCAAGGCTAAGGGCATCCAGACCTTGAGCATGTCGGCTAGCGGGAGCGCCGTGCCGAGAAGCGCGCGCCGCAAGGTGCGCGGATATACATCAACATCTGGTTTCGCGTCCTCTCGTAAACCGCCGAATTCACCAGCGGCGGTGGCATCGGCGGCACCTTGAGGCTGAGGCCGCCCCAGGATGCTCACGGCGGCCCTCGAGCGGATGGCATTGAGCATAAGCGCTCCGCCAACCATGATGAGTCCCAGTGGCAGATCCCAAAGATTGGTGGGGCCCAGCG
>JBJKQC010000195.1:0-8743 GCA_046705745.1 Dehalococcoidia bacterium | reverse complement strand
TCCTTGAAAATGCCGGAGGTAAGGAAGAGCCCATCCACCATCAGTCGACGGCGCATTTCGTCGAACACGGTTACCAGCTCATCCAGCTTGAAGCCGTAGCGCCGACGCGGAACCCAATGGCTGTTGGGGCAATAGTGGCAATCCATAATGCAGTGGTCCGTGAACATGACCCGAAGGAGCGAGATGCGCTTGCCGCCGGGCATGGCGGCGCGGTACACGCCGGCAAAGGGCGTGCGCCCGCCCCTGCCGCCAACGCCGTGCCAGTCGGGCCTTGGCAGGGCCGCGTCCAGCTTGGACGGCGGGGCGAGCATATCGTCCGTGGCCATGCCGCCGAGGTGGCGCAGCTTTTCATAAACGCCGGGTTCGGTGTGGATAAGCATGGTTGCCCCCTGTGCAAGTACATATGTTCTCTTCATATAGCACCCGTTGGCCCGGAGCGCAACCAGGAAACGGCAGGATGCGCTCATGGCATTGGCGGCATGTATCGCATGGTGGCCTCCTAGAATGGAAGGGGCGGTTGTACTGGCGTGATAGTGCGGCTAAATCCGCACTATCACAGCTATGTCGGTAGAAGGCTTTTCAGGCGATGAAGCCCTGAACCGGAGCAAAGTGCAGAATCGCTGCGGAATGGCAGAGAGAACCTATGTACTATTTTACCACAAGATGACCTTTACTGGAATCAGGCTTTGCTAAGGCGGCTTTGGCTGACAGCGCAGTGGGTTGCACTTCGGTTGCGTAATTCGTCCCAAGGGGTATCCTTGCGGCATATCGGTCCAGGGGGGTGAGCCGTGGCGCAGAGCCAGACAGCTACGGAAGAGTCTGTCCGTGAAGGAGTCAGAAACCTCATCCGCAACTGCTTGGCCGCCGAAAAGGGCGAGTCCGTCCTGCTGCTCAATGAAGTGGGTGGCGTCGACCGCGATCTGGTGGAATTGATCGAAGGCGAGATCCGGGCAAGCGGCGGCACGGCATATTCCCTGTGGGTAGACCCGCTTGGACCGGGCCTGAAGGAAGTACCCAAAGTCATCGGTAATGCCATCGTGGCTGCGGACAAGCTGTTGCTGAACGCAAACCTGAACCGCGTCGTCTTGCTGGAGCACCTCAAGGCCCATGACCGTGCGAGCATGGTGCGCATCAACAACCGCGTGCGGAATCCCAACGCAATCGGAACGGAGCATGCCCGTTTCGATTGGCGGCTTGTCATGGAATTGGCGCATCGCATCGAAGCCATTACTACGACCGCTCAAGAGTGGCGTATCACCACGCCCTATGGGACGGAGATCGAAGGGCGGGTGGCCTCGGAGAGCGAAGTCGCGGACTCGTTCTTCGCCCAGGACGCAGAAGCAAGCCGAACGGAGCGCGTATTCCCAGGAGAGGTGTACACACCGGTCGGCTCCGTAGGCGCGAATGGGACCATTGCTTTCGACCATCCGGGAATGGCGGACAAGGACCTGTTCCACAACCCGATGATGCTGACGGTAAAGGACGGAATGCTGACCGACATCGAGTGGCGTGAGGAGCCGGCAAGGCCGGGCCAGAAGGATGATCCAGCGGGGAACACCGTCTGGACTCGGGAGCAGCTTGTACGGCTAATCGAGGCAAACGAGGAGAAATACGGGCACGAGCGCGCATGGGTGGTGGACTCCTGGCATGGTGGCATGCACCCAAAGGCCCAGCGCCGCCCCGGCCAACAGAGCAACATGGACAGCATGCATTTCCATATTGGAAGTGTGCCCAATGCCAGATCGGCGTACGTGTCCCACCAGACGGTTTTGCTGGACGGCAAGGTCTTTTGGGACAAGGGCCGGCCGGCGCTGCTCAATGACCCGGCGATCAAGGATTTAGCGCGAGAGTACGGGGCGCAGCTATGAGCAATCTGCGACTTACGCTGGCCTTGGACCACTACGACCGACACATCCCATTCATGACCGGCGAGATCAGACCCACGGGAATAGCCCTGCAGGTGCTGATCATCGGGCAAGACCAGGCCCGCGGAGGTGGCCTGCGGCACGAGCGGATGCTGCTGCACCGCGAGTTCGACGCCTGCGAGCTCTCGCTGGGCTCCTACACCATGGCAAAGGCGCGGGGCGCCGACCTTACCGCCATCCCCGTTTTCCCGCGCCGGCTATTCAGCCAGTCCCAGATGTACGTGAATCGCAATGCAGGAATCGAAGGCCCCAAGGACCTTATCGGCAGACGGGTCGCTCTCCGGTCCTTCCAAACGACGTTGTCGGTCCTGGCCAAGGGCGACCTAATGCACGAGTACGGTGTGCCTCTGGACGGCGTGACCTGGGTGACCACAACAGACGAGCCGGTGTCCTTCGACCCGCCGCCGGGCGTGCACATCGAGCGCTTGAATGGCGGGAGGAAGCTGGGGGATGCACTGCTTGCCGGTGAAGTCAGCGCCTATCTGGCACCCCGGCCCCCGGCGCCCTTCCTCCAGGGCGCCCCGGAGGTCGGTCGCCTCTTCCCAGACCCACGGGTAGAAGAAATCGCCTATTTCCAACGAAACGGGTTCTACCCCATCATGCACGTAGTCGCCATCAAGAAGGACATCGTGAACCGCGATCCTTGGGTCGCCAAGAGCTTGCTCGCTGCCTTCGAGGAAGCGAAGCAAGTCTGGAGCACATACATGGACGACCCCAACTGGAGCCGGCTTGCCTGGGGGCGTCACTGGCTAGAAGAAGAGCGTCGGGCCTTAGGACGTGACCCATGGCCTTACGGCGTGGCAGCCAATCGCGCTAACTTGGAACGGTTCATTCAGTACGAATACGACCAGGGACTGATTCCTGAACGCTTTGCAGTGGAAGACCTATTCGCCGAGTCAGTACGCGAAAGCTAAGGAGGACGAAATGACACAGACCGCAACCTACACCGAGCAGCAGTTCATAGAAGACGTGCGCAAGGCGTTCAGCTCTAGCCAGGACGCGCGGCAGCAGGCCCATGCCATTGGGCAGCACCTGCGCCGCCTGCTGTCGCAGCCAGGCTGGCCGGAAAACAGCCCTAAGTTCGGCAAGGACTATGGGTCCTACGTGATCCACGCAGACAAAGAGTACGGCCACCCGGGCCCCGGCTTCATGGTGCTCGCCTACCGGCAGAAGCCGCAACGCAAGGATGCAATCCCTTCTCCGCACGACCATGGCGTTTGCTTCGTAGTCTATGGCGTCAAGAGCGGGTCCAACGTCCAAACACGCTACCGCTGGCAGCATGGCGACGACTCCGGGGACGAGCCTGTGCTCGAGTCGTACGAGCAGGTGCTGCAGAAGCCTGGGGACGCGCACTACTTCCTGCCGGGTGAAATCCATAGCACGCAGGGCTCGACAGAAGAAGACACCATCTACGTGCGCGTGACAAGCATGGACTTGGACCACGTCTGGCGTCACCGCTACAACGTCGGGGGGACCACCAGCCGGGCCTTCCAATCGGCGACGGCGGCAAACCCACAGTCCTGAGGGTGTCACGGCGGGCGAGCACCACAAGGGAAAAATGAGGCCGGGCCGGTGAAGCGGGCGACGTAATTGGCACATGTAGGGGCGGGTCTGCGACCCGCCTCAACAGTCCCGCACAGGCGAACGCGATTTACGGACCAATCCTCGGGAGGCGACATGCTTCTGATAGACAATGAGACCGTTCACCGTGTCCTTTCGATGCCAGACTGCATTGACGCCCAGGACAAGGCTTTTCGTGGCCTGCCGTCCCGCGCCTCCGTCCACCGCCCCCGCGTCGACGTGTACGTGCCCAGCAAGGAGCGGCCGGACGGGTACTACCGTTGGGGCACCATGGAGGGCGCCACCAAGGACCTCGGCGTTTTCGCCATACGGATGAAGTCCGACGTGCTCTACTGGCCGAAGGACGAGCAGGGGAACTGGAAAGAGGAGAAGTACAGCGTCAGGCCCGGCCTGTACTGCGGGCTCATCATGCTCTTCTCCACCGACAACGGAGAGCCTCTGGCCATGCTGAACGACGGAATCCTCCAGCACATGCGAGTTGGTGGAGGAGCCGGCCTTGGGGTGAAGTACCTGGCACGCGAGGATGCGCAGGTGGTGGGCATGCTGGGCTCGGGCGGCATGGCGCGAACCTACCTGGAGGCGTTCTGCGCCGTGCGGGACATCCGCACAGTACGGGTTTACAGCCCCACCAAGGCCAACCGCGAGGCCTATGCCGATGAAATGTCCAAGAAGTTGGAAATAGACGTCGAGCCGGTGGACAGTCCGGAAGCGGCGGTGAAAGACGTCGACATCGTCTCGGCCTGCACCAACGCGATGCAGCCGGTGCTGCTGGGCCGCTGGCTGGAGCCCGGCATGCACGCGACCGACGTGCGGGGCGAGCTGGACAACGAGGTGTACCAGCGAGCCAACGTCATCATCAAGCAGGGCGTTTCGCACTTGCGCCCGCAAGGCCAGGACCCTCGGCTCATGGGCGATGGTTACAGCAACGGGGACTACATCGCAGGTGACGACGAGGAGAGATCGCGGCTGCCCTCGCGGCACCAGAACGCCGGGATCGGGGGCAGGCATGCCTTTCCCATCTTCACGGACCTGATCGGCGGCGCCGCGCCAGGCCGTACATCAGCCGAGCAGATAACGCTGTACCTGAACGAGGGCAACCAGGGGCTGCAATTCGCGGCCGTCGGGGCGGCCGTCTATCAGAAAGCGAAGGCCATGGGGTTGGGCCGCGAGCTTCCCACGGAATGGTTCCTGCAGGACATCCGGGACTAGCAGGAAGGACTGTAGCGCAACGCATGGCCCGACCCATCTCCTCCGAGGCGCTCCAAGACCTGCTTGCCGGCGATGCTCCCATGGCGCTGTTAGACGTCCGAGAGCCTGCGGCGTACAACGCCGCGCACATTCCCGGTGCCACTTCCCTGCCTAGGCGACTCATCGAGTTTCGGGCACTACGACTCGTGCCCTACCCTGGCACGCTCGTTGCCTTGTGCGACGACGATGGCCGACGAGCGGCATTCGCCGCTGAAACGTTAGAGCATATGGGCTACCTGGATGTGCGCGTCCTGGACGGCGGTCTGAACCGCTGGGCCATGGATGGGTTGCCGACCGAATGGGGTGTCAACGTGCCCAGCAAGGACTTTGGTGAGCGTCTGCTGGAGGTTGACCGCATCCCAGAGGTATCGCCGGATGAGTTACAGGCCTGGATGCAGGAAGGGAAGCCGCTTCTGCTCCTGGACGCCCGAACGCCAGAGGAACATGCATCCGCCACCATCCCCGGCAGCCGGAGCATGCCAGGCGGCGAGCTGGCGTTGCGCGTCCCGGCGCTGCTGGACCGGCCTGACCTCACCGTCGTGGTGCATTGCGCCGGGCGGACGCGCAGCATCATTGGCGCGGGAACGCTCCAGCGGATGGGCCTCGCCAACGTCTACTGCCTCAGGAACGGCACCATGGGCTGGGTGCTGGCGGGCCTCGAACTGGAGCATGGGTCGGACCGGCTCGCTCTACCAACGCCGTCTCCGGAGGCCATGCGCGACGCGGAAGCCCACGTCCATAGGCTCGCGGAACAAGACGGCGTGGAGTGGCTGTCGCCTGAGGGATTAAAAGGAGTGAAGGCCCGTTCCGAATCAGAGAACGTGTACCTTGTAGACATCCGCACGCGTGCAGAGTACCTCCAAGGTCATATCCCCGGCTTCCAATGGTATCCGGGCGGCCAGGCCGTGCAAACGGCGGACGAACTCGTCGGAGTGCGGCAAGGCCACGTGGTCTTCGCCTGCGACGGCGTCATTCGCGCGGGGCTGACGGCAGCCTGGTTCCGGCGCATGGGCTACCCCCACGTCTATGCCGTGGAAGGCGGGACCAAAGCGTGGAGCGACGCGGGTGGAGTGGTGGAATCAGGGGAGCAACCGCGCCTCCCTTGGGGCTATGAATCGGCGCGGGAGGCTGCCCATCCCGTGGATGCCAATGCCCTACAGCGCTCGTTGCAGTCCTCCCAGCCTCCCCTGGTGCTCTACGTAGGGACCAGCCGCCAGTTCTCGGAGGGCCATCCACCGGGGGCTGTGTGGCTATCGCGTAGCTGGCTCGAGCTTCGTATAGGAGTGCATGCGCAAGACAAGGAAACGGCCATCGTGACGGCGTGTCCGGATGGCATCGCTTCCAGTCTGGCGGCAGCGACGCTCCAAGCGATGGGTTACAGGCACGTGGCCGTCTTGGACGGCGGGATGCGTGCCTGGCGGGAGGCAGGGCTGCCCGGCGAACGCGGACTCACAGGGGTTGTGAGTCCGCCGAACGACGTACTGGCCGCTGGCACGGAGCGGACTCCTGCCGAAATGATCCAGTACCTTCGGTGGGAAGAGGAATTGGGCATGAAATACCGGCCTGGAGCCGAATGAGAGCAACGGGGCGAATGAGAATGGCGTTGACAGGCACAGCGCCTCTATCCCATCATGCAGGCGACTTGCGGAGGGAGACATCGCTTGGAAAGCGGTTGTAGGCTCAATGACCGTACGGGGATTGTCCTTGCAGGCGGGCTTGGCCAGCGCATGGGCACCCCGAAAGCCCGTTTATCCTTCTGCGGAACACCTCTCCTCCACCGCGTTCTCGCCATCCACCGGCAAGTAGCCGCGCATACCGTTGTCGTCACGGCCCCTGCCCTGCCGCTCGGCATTCCAACTGGCCCAGAGCTCACCATTGTGGCGGACCTCCAGCCGCAGATGGGCCCGCTCATGGCGCTTTATACCGGCCTTAGCGCCTCAAAGACGGAACGCAACATCGTCACGGGCTGCGACATGCCATTCTTGAATACGCGCCTATTGCGCCGCTTGATCGAGCATTCCCAGGGGTGGGACATCGCGGTCCCCGTTCACAGTGGACGTCCTCAATACCTTCACGCAGTCTACAGCCGGTCGTGCATGCCGGCCATGGAACGCTTGATTGCCTCAGATTCCCGCAAGCTGGGGCTGCTCATACGAGAGGTGCGAACGCGCTACGTGCCGCCCGAGGAGTGGGCCGACGACGATCCGGAGGGACTGTCATTCGTGAACCTAAACACACCAGCAGACTTGTACGACGCCGAGGCACTAGCTTCGCGGACCGCGGTGGCGTCGTGAACGCAATCGACGGGAGCACGGCATCCGTGAAGTGGGCCAAGGTCATTGATGAGCGCCTTTGCATAGGCTGTCACGCGTGTACCATCGCCTGTAAGGCGGAGCATCAAGTGCCCTTGGGAGTGACCCGCACCTTCGTGAAACAAGTCGAGGTGGGGGTCTTTCCTTCTCTGCGCCGCCACTTCCAGGTGACTCGCTGCAACCAGTGCGATGACCCGCCCTGTGTGCATATCTGCCCCACCGGAGCGATGTACCAGCGCCCCGATGGCATCGTGGACTTCAACCGCGGAACATGCATCGGCTGCAAGGCGTGCATTGCCGCCTGCCCCTACGATGCCATCTACATCGACCCGGAGACGCACAGCGCAGAGAAGTGCAACTTCTGCACGCACCGGATTGATGCTGGCCTGGAGCCAGCCTGCGTGTCGGTCTGCCCTACTCAGGCCATCATCGTCGGCGATATGACTGATCCCGAGAGCAAGGTCTCCAAGCTCATTGGGATGGAGAAGACCGAAGTCCGAAGGCCCGAGAAAGGGACGAAGCCCAAGGTGTTCTACGTGGAAGGCGTCTCAGCGTCGCTAGACCCCTTGGGCGCGGCCACCGCGAGCACTTACGAAACATCGGCCAAGCAAGCGTCGGCCGTGCCAACGCTCGGCAACTCCGTAGACTTTTTCGACCCTGGATGGCAAGACAAGTCCCGCTCGGGATATCCAGCGGATTCGGCCGCCGCCGCTATCGTTTCCTATGGCAACCGCCAGCAGGCCCCGTGGGACTGGCGTGTCTCCGCCTACTCCTGGACGAAGGCCATTGGGGGCGGAACATACGTGATGGCTGCATTGGGGGCCATCTTCGCCGGTCTGGGAGCGGGAGCGTTTTCATGGGACATCGGAGCCATTGTTGTCAGCGCCGTCTTCACGGCACTCACCGGCGGGCTCTTGATCGGCGACCTTTCACACCCCGAGCGCTTTTACACCATCTTCTATCGGGGCCGGTGGGAATCATGGCTCGTAAGGGGCGCGGCGCTCATCACGGCGTTCTCCGTGCTGCTGGCCATTGCGTTCTTCTCGAGGCTGCTGGGCGCCACCGCCATCCAGACCGGTCTCCGGTGGGCCGGAATCGTGGTTGGGTCCGTCATGGTCGCATATACCGCGTTCCTTTTCGGCCAAGCCAAGGGCCGGGACATGTGGCAGGACCCACTGCTGCCATTGCAGATGCTGGCCCAAGGCGCGCTGGCCGGAGCAGGCGTGCTGGCGATCCTCGCGGCGTTCGTCAGCCTGGAACCGTCATGCGATGCATGGCTCCGATGGGCGCTGGTGGGCGCGGCGGCGACGCAGCTCGCGCTCGTAGCGAGTAGCGAGGTCATGCCCCAGGCCACGGCGAACGCTCGCTACGCAGCGCACAACATGACCCGCGGCCGATGGGCCGTGTTCTTTTGGGGCGGGAACGTCTTGGTGGCAGTGGCCCTCGCCATGGCCGCCGCCGGCGTCGTCGTACCTCTAGCGGGGTTTTTCGCCGTGATAGGAATGCTGGCCTATGAGCACGCTTACGTGCAGGCCGGTCAGTCCGCCCCATTGACTTAGGAGGGAGAGACACCAAGTGACCATCCAGGACCAAAAGCCCCGCAGCCTCGCATCGCATCCCCCAGTAGAGCGCTGGGATGATTGGGTGGAAGTGGACCCGCGCGCTTTGCCGGAGCGA
>JBJKQC010000194.1:0-3634 GCA_046705745.1 Dehalococcoidia bacterium | reverse complement strand
CATGTGTCCTGGTCAAAATGAGGGAAATGGCCAAGTAACAGGTTGAGGTTACCGGGTCCGCCGCCCCGGCGCCAAATGGGCCGGGGCGCCAGGCGCACCGGAGCCCAGACCTAATTCACCGGAGGTGAAACGACCTCACAAGGAATAGATCCTGAAGGCAAGCGACAAGGCCGCTCGGCCCGCGCGCCGGCTCCAAGCTTCTCATCGCTTGCTCAGCAGCCTGGACGGCTCAGCCGTTCCGCGGGCTCCCGCTCTGATGCGGCGCCCGTCTGCCAGCTTCCCCAAGGCCTTCCCGCGTGCCATGAATCGCCAGCCTGGTCCGGTTGTCCAGGTTTAGCTTTTGCATGAGGCTGCGGACATGAGCGCGTGCCGTATTCTCGGAAATCGACAGCGCTTCCGAGATCTGTTTATTGGTAAGGCCGCGAGAGACCAAATCGAGGACCTGTTTCTCTCGGGCGGTCAGCACGGCGCTAGTGTCAGGCTTGGCGGCATGGGTCGCTGCCGGCCTGGTGGAGAGCCCCGTTACAAGTTTGGACGTAACCTCGGGTGAGATGGCGACTTTACCGGCTGCCACCTCCCTGAGCTGGCCGAGGAATTCATCCACGTCTGCGGTCTTGAGGATGTATCCGCGGGCGCCAGCCTGCATGGCCTCAACCACGTCCAACTCTTCAACAGATGCGGTCAGCACCACCACGTCAGCTGAGGGGAGGTCCCGTTTGATTAGCCGCATCGCTTCGATGCCATCCAGCCCAGGAAGGTACAGGTCCATCAAGACGATGTCCGGTTTCAATTCCTGGGCCATCGACACGGCGTCAAACCCATTCCCGGCCTCGCCAACAACCTCGAACTGCGGATCAGCATTGAGGAGCTTGACGATCGATTCTCGGACCACGTTGTGGTCATCGACCACGAGAAGGCGGATAGCGATGGCAAACCTCCATGGCCGAACCACCAGCTGGAGGAGCAACCCGCACACAGCAACCTATTTGGGATGTCACAGT
This sequence comes from Dehalococcoidia bacterium, assembly GCA_046705745.1. Taxonomy (GTDB): domain Bacteria; phylum Chloroflexota; class Dehalococcoidia; order Lucifugimonadales; family Australimonadaceae; genus JBJKQC01. Next base: position 2,633 of record JBJKQC010000194.1, on the reverse strand, counting down.
AGTCATGCCATCACACCGGTGCCCGCCAAGTATGCCACCCAGCCAGTAGCGCTCGTAGAATCACGGACTTCCGTCGTGCCTCTTCTTGTACTATGGGTGACGTCGTAGAGGTAGGCTTATCTGGATTACCTTTAAGAAGCAGGTGTTAGTCGTTATGAACAACGTTTTCCTGCCCTACCATAAGCCACAGGGGGCACTCCGGACGCAATACGGCCCGCTCCCCAGCGGCCTTATGGCCTGTATGCCTGGAACTAACGGGGCATCTCGAAGCTGTAGCCGGCACCTCGATAGGACTTGATGAGCTGCGCATTGCGTGGATCATCGCCTAGCTTCAGGCGCAATCGCCGAACGCACATTTTGATTGCTGAGCTTTCAACGAAATCACTACCCCAGACTTTCTCAGCAAGGGCTCTATTGGAAAATATCTTGCGCTCATTTCGTGCCATGAAGGCAAGCAGGTTCCATTCAGACTGAGAGAGGTCCACATCCCGGTCGCCAACGCGCACCCGGCGACGCGCCAGGTCAATAGAAAGATTACGCCCGGTAATGATCCCTTCATCACCCCATAGCTCGGACTGACTTGTCCTGCGAAGGATGGCCTTCATCCGCGCCAGCAGCTCCGTGTGGGAGAAGGGTTTGACGATGTAATCGTCGGCGCCCATTTCCAGCCCCTTGATGCGGCTGACGTCGTCGCCCCTGCCGGACAAGATAATGACGGGCACGTCCGAGAACTTACGAAGTTCCTGAAGCACGCTAAGCCCGTCCATGCCATTCAGCGCGAGGTCCAAGAGGACGATGTCCGCCGCCTCGGACTCCATCAGGGGTGCGGCGTCATCACCACAATCCGTGGCAATGACGGCACTGTCCGGCCAACGCATCCCTACGCAGAGCTTCACGGTCTCCACGACTTCTGGGGCGTCCTCCACTACGAGCACTTTCATGGACCGCCTCCGCCTCGCTGTCTCGTCAATTGCTAGAGTTAGGAATCACGAACCCCACCACTGTCCCTTGTCCTTCAGGACTCGCCACCCACATCCGTCCTCCGTGGGAGGAGACGATTTCGTGACACAAAACGAGCCCCAGTCCCGGGATGCGGCGTGCTTGAGATATTACCTCAAAAAAGGGGCGAAAGAGCCGGGACTGGGCCTCAGTGGAGATCCCCTTGCCATAGTCCCGGACCATCACAGAGAGCGCATTGTTAGTGGCGCGCACGGTGACTTCCACTCGGCCCCCGCCTGTTCCAAATTTTACGGCATTTTCGACTAACTCTGTCACAACTTGGTCAAGCCGTTCAGCATCCACACTGAACTCGGCAGGAACGCGAGGGTCCAGTTGGACGGCCAGCCGCAGCCCCGCTTTGGCCACTTCCGGCTCCAGCCGCTGGAACACCTGGGACAACAGGACATTGAGATTGACGAGCTTGCGGTCTAGCGAAATGTTTCCCGATTGGAAGCCGATCAAGTCCGCCAGCTGGTCCGTCCGGTGCTTGAGGCGCTCCCCACCCTCGAGCACATTTTCTAATAACTGCCGTTCCTGCCCGGCCATTCGCGGCCCCAGCACCTCTTCCAGCATGCCCGCAGAGCCCAATACGGAGGTCAATGGTGTGCGGAGATCATGGCAGAGCGCGTCCGTGAATTGAAGAATGGCGTTGGACGCCTCATCCACATCCCGGGCTTTCGGTCGAAGGGCATCGTACGAAGCTAACGCTCGGCCAAGGAACTCCCCCGCCAGATCAATGACGCCTCGCGCATTCGCCTGCCCTTGCACCGTATCCAAGACCTCTTTCAGGATGGCGTGATGCGAGAAAACGATCTCTGTGATATTCAAGGGCTCCGCCGCCGCCCGCTGGCCGATCTCATGGGCGTGGACCAGCGAGGAATCGTTCCGGCCCTTCAGATACTCGCGGAGCGCCGTCTTATAGGGCTCGAGGAGGTTGGACTGCTCATGTGCCATCATCACGCCTTTCAGCAACAGCTACACCGGCCTAGCACGCGGGCAAACTCAGGTTTCCCCGGCCGCGCTCTCACCTCCTAGCGTGGCCGCGGACGGCCATGCACTTCACCCACACGGCCCCTCCAATCCTACGATTTCACCAACGCGAGCCCAATCCTACTACCGCCAGGCCTGCTGGAGGGCAACCGCCATTTCACCGGCATGCGACTCAAGCACGCGGTCTGGGCACTAAGACACGGTGGTGCCCCACGCAAGAATGGCCGCAAGCTCCCGCCGTGTTGACGATGTCCTCCCATGCGAGAGTTTCAGACCCCATCGGACCAGACGCAGGACATAGCGCACACTTGCACCAGGTATCGTTGTGGTAGACGTCGAGAAGGGCCTGATGTCAGGGTACTCTGCCAGGCAGTTTACCGAATCAAATGGGAAGTGGCCCCTTTATATCGGTGGGGCCCCGGAGCAGGGGTCGGAGTAAGGCCTGTAGTAGGGCGGCTGCATCGCCGGTGTCGGAGGGGCGGTCACTGAGTCCGAGAGGACGAACAAATGCGAAGACCCGCGACCCCAATACCAATCTGAGATGCCCCAGTCTGGGACGAACCAGAGTGTGGCGGTATAGGCAAATGCCCACCAGAAATCAGCGTCCCCGCAGTTCGGATGGCGTCGAGCATGGCATCCACCAC
>JBJKQC010000193.1:0-3153 GCA_046705745.1 Dehalococcoidia bacterium | reverse complement strand
CTCCCAGGCTTGCCGGAACACCCGCGCTCACTGGATGTGGACCCTCACGGCAACATCATTGGTCTTTAGGGCCATTCCCAGAATCCGTCGCTAGCTGGCCTTCGCCTCACGCCGTCGCTGCCCTCGCTGCCGGAAGCTTCAGATGATATTGCTGAACCAGCGCCACGACGGTGTCCGGCTGGACTTCCAATCGGTAAGGCTCAGCTAGCTCTAGTTGCCGCGCCGGGTCTCCGAATGCTTTTGCTGCCTCCTCCAGGTACCGCTCGAAACCGCCCGGCGTGAACACCTGGAGCAGCCTCGCCGGCCGCCTTGCCTGGTTCCAGAACGTATGCGGGATGCCTCGTGGCTTGAAGACCATGGTGCCCCGCGGCGCTTGAATGATTTGCTCCCCTAGCTGGACAGTTATCTCGCCTTCCAGCACGTACGTGATCTCGTCCTCGTTGTAGTGCACATGGACTGCCGATGCCAGCGCCTCGGGTTTCAAAGAGTGCTCGACGATGGACAAGGCGCCGCCCGTTTCTTCGCTCCACACCTTGAAGACGACGCCCAAAGCCTCGTTTAGCCACAAGGCAGGCTCTTCGGTGCTCGCGGAAATGACTCTCCCGTACTCCGGAGGTTGGTACTCACGTCCCACGGCTCTCTCCTTCGGGGCCGCCGGGGTTTGCGATCGCCGACCTTTCTTGTGAAGCGTGCCAGGGCTGTAGCCGGCGCGCAATTGAAGGTTTATATCAGGCAGCTGGCGCATTTTCTCTGCCAGCGGTGCTTCGCGCTCTGGCCGAGCTGGCTAAGAGGTCTCCTTCAGTTAGGCAGATTAGCCGAGTCAAACTTGCATTTCGTGTAGACGCGCTCCCCTGAAAGGTGGATGCAATGCTTACGCGGCAATAGTTGACTAGACGCTAATCACAGCGGCATTGGCACACCCGGTGCGCAGTCCCGCCAAGGAGGCCGCGATGAAGAGAGAGACGCCGCGTGTCAGTATTGGTATGCCTGTGTATAACGGCGCCAGGACCATCCGGCAGGCCATCGATTCTCTCTTGTCGCAGGACTACGCCGACTTCGAGCTCATCATCTCCGATAACGCCTCCGAGGACGAGACTTATGACATTTGTTTGGATTATGCAAAAAGCGATGACCGCGTACGCCTATACCGGAACGAGTCGAATCTAGGCGCGGCGTTCAACTACAACCACGTCTTCCATCTCGCCCGCGGCGAGTACTTCAAATGGGCGTGCCACGATGACTGGTGCGCGCCGCAATTTCTTAGCCGGTGCATCCAGACGCTCGATGCCAACCCTGCCGCCGCGTTGGCCTTCCCCGGGACCATCCTCGTCGAAGATGACGGCTCGTTTATTCGCTTTTATGACGAGCCGTGTGATGCGACTTCGCACAGCGCGGCGGATAGATTCCTCGCCGTGTACTGGGACCTCGATCTCGCCAACACGATCTTTGGCGTCATGCGCGCGGACATCCTACAGGAGACCCGTCTGCACCCAGCCCATTGGGAAGGTGATAAGGTGCTGCTGGCGGAGCTAGCGTTGCGTGGCCCTTTCGTTGAAGTTCCGGAAGCGCTCTTCTACCGCCGGATAGGCCCCCGCAAGCGAGACAACCGCTGGTTCGATCCTCAAAACCACAACATTCGGCTAACCCGCCGGATCGAGGTCCACTACCATCATATAGAAGCCGCCTTCCTGGGCCCTATTCCGTGGTACCAGAAGCTTTGGCTCTCCGCGCACGTCGCCACGCGGTTCCTCATCGGGAGAAAAGGCAGGCGCGTCCTTCTGGGTGAACAGACGCGTCATGGTAGCCACTATTCCCTTGGGCATGGTGAATTGGAAGGAACGTTTGCCCGCATTGCGACGGAGGCGGCGCCGCCCGCCGCCCACGAGGCCCGAAACAGGGAAGGCTAGGCTACCCGACTTCACCACCAACCTTCAGCGTTCTCCCCAACGGGGAACTACTCCGCTTGTCGGAGTGAGCGGAAGGATGCCCGCACGGCGTCCCATACCTGCTCCGGTCGGTCAGGACGGAGGGCTGTCATATGGGCGCAGGCGCGGAACCCCCACGCCGCGACGTTTCGAACTCCAGCATCGTACATCGTTGCGGCAGCCTGCTCCACCTCGCCCTCGCGCCCGGCTTGAATGAGGAACGCCTGCAACCATGCCTGGGGCTCCTTCCCATACGCTTGGCAGATTTCGGCCACTATCGTGGACCACAGTCGCACGTAAGCCTGTACCTCCTGGCCTCGAAAGTGCCAGAAAGGCGTGACGGCTAAGATATCCAAGGCTGGGATGGTCGCGAGCTTCTCCCAATGAGCAGGGCCGAGGTGGCCGTCGTCGAAGGGTAGTAAACACACCGCATTCCGCATCCCATGGGCAGCCCCACCAGCGCACAGCTGTTCCACAAAGCGCACGGTGCTGTCTTCAGCGAAAGCCATCAGTTTTTCAGCATCTGCGTTCGCAATGGGCCCGGCGTACTGCTCCTCAAAGAGGGCCTGACAAACGGTGCAATGGCATCGCCATGCTCGGTCGCCATCCAATGTGAAATGAGGTTCATCCCAGAACAGCACGTCCGCGCCTGCGGAGGCGGCGGCACCGGTCCACTCGTCCATGAAGGCGCGGAGGGCCGGCGAGTTGGGGCACGCTTGTGGTCGTCGGTTTCCATTGAGCGACACCTGCCACGCGTCCGGGTGGTCCAGCAAAAAGCGGCTATACGCCTCGCCGCCGAACACTCCCGCAACGCCCCATGGGTCTAGGTAGACATCCAGCCCGGCCTGCTTACTGGCGGTGATCATTTCTGCGACGGCGCCTCGATAGTACTCCAGGTCGTGCTCGCTGAAGGTGTGCAAGATGAAGGTGCATCCGGTATCGACGATCTCCGGGAGGTCACGTTGCGTGAAATGCTCCGGGATGCGGTTTCCAAAATAGCTCATGCCTAGCTTCACGTGCCGGCCACCTCGAACATTGGGCTCCGGTACATGGTCTGTCCCTCGACCATGGTCAGCAGCACATTGAAGTCATGATCGCAAATGGCAAGGTCGGCATCCATGCCGGGCGCCAGCGAGCCCTTGCGATTGTCGATGCCGAGAATTCGGGCTGGAGTGGCGGACGCCATCGTGACAGCGTCCAAATCGGAGACGCCGGCGAGGTCCCGCAT
>JBJKQC010000192.1:0-5194 GCA_046705745.1 Dehalococcoidia bacterium | reverse complement strand
GGACAGGCGCGCCTGGACGCCCCAGGTGAACCGCGTCAGCCGCCAGATCGTCAGCGACGTGAAGGCGTTGGAGAGGATGATGAGGCCCAGCGAGACCGCGCCGGCGAAGAACAGGAAGCTATGGGTGGACTTGAACCCCAGCGTCGTGAACGCCCAGTGCAGCTCGGCGTTGGTCTGCACCACGTCCGGGTTCGCCAGCAGCCCGACGACCGGCATGATCGAGCCGATGCCCGCGACCTGGAACAGGCCCATAGCCATGATAGCGGCCGCCAGTACGGCGAGGTGCCAGCGCTCACGCCGGGTCAGCAATGCCAGTAGGTTCCGAAGCAAGCCGCTCATGTCAATTGCCGTCTCGGAAAGTGATCGTTCGGGGGCTCAAAGCTGCAATAGCGATTTCCGCTGCGACGGCCCAACGAGGCCCCCGCTCGTCTGGGGCATTAACGTGTGCTCAGCGCCAGCGCCTTCGTCCAACGCTTACAGCGGCTCTAGGCCGACTGGATGTTCGGAGCAGGTGTCTCGCGTTCACCCAGCTGGCGCGCTGTCACCCAGTTGGTCCACAGGACTAGTTCATATTGATACACGTAAAAATTCTACCCGACGCCACCTGCATTGTCCCCGTTTTCCAACCGCGGTCTTCACCGCTTACTGTCTACTTCCGCATACCACCGGTACGTCTGCTCGATCCCCTCGCGCAGGCCGATCTTCGCCTGCCAGCCCAAGCCCTTGAGCTTCGTGACGTCCAGCAGCTTCCGAGGCATCCCGTCCGGCTTGTTGGTGTCGTGCCGCACCTGGCCCTCGAACCCGCTCACCTCCCGCACGATGCCCGCCAGCTCATCGATGCTCACGTCCTCGCCCACGCCGACGTTCACGATCTCCTCGCCGTCGTACCGGCCCATCAGGAACACCGCCGCGTCCGCCAGGTCGTCCACGTGCAGGAACTCCCGCCGCGGCCTCCCGGTACCCCAGACCACCACCTCCGGCGCCCCTGCCGCCTTCGCCTCGTGGAACTTCCGGATGAGCGCCGCCAGCACATGCGAGCTCTCCAGGTCGAAGTTGTCCCCTGGCCCGTACAGGTTCGTCGGCATCAAGCTGATGGCGTTGAACCCGTACTGCCGCCGGTACGCTTGGCATATCTGGATCCCCGCGATCTTCGCCACCGCATACGCCTCGTTGGTCGGCTCCAGCGGCCCCGTCAGCAGGTACTCCTCCCGCATCGGCTGCGGCGCCTCCCGCGGGTAGATGCACGACGATCCGAGGAACAACAGCTTCTTCGCCCCGTGCCGGTACGCCGCGTCGATGACGTTCGTCTGGATCAGCAGGTTGTCGCGGATGAACTCTGCTGGGCGGGTGCTGTTCGCCAGGATCCCCCCGACCTTGGCCGCGCAGATGAACACGTACTCCGGCCGCTCGTCGGCGAAGAGCCGCTCTACCGCCGACTGGTCCCGCAGGTCCACCTCCGCGCGCGTCCGCAGCACCAGATTGCCGAAGCCCTCCCGCTCCAGCCGCCTGGCGATCGCCGACCCCGTCAGCCCGCGATGGCCCGCTACATATACCCGAGCATTCTTGTCCATCGTTTTCTCTGTCCGTTGGGGCGATGCCGATGGCTTGCCTGGCGTGGCCCGGCCCGCACTGCTCACCGCTGACTGCTTCCCCCTCAACTGAACCTACCCCTGGGCACGATCACGTGCCCGGCGTCTCGGAGCGCTTTCTCCTGCTCCGCCAGCACCAGGTCGTGCTCTACCATCTTCTGGACCAACTCCTTGAAGCCCACCTTCGGCTTCCAGCCGAGCTTGTCCCGCGCCTTGCTGGCATCTCCCTGGAGATGGTCCACTTCCGACGGCCGGAAGTACCGTGGGTCGACCTCCACGTGCTTGCTCCAGTCCAACTCCAAAAGACCAAACGCCTCGTCCAGCAGCTTCCGCACGGAGTGTGATTCTCCGCTTGCGATGACGAAGTCATCCGGCTTCGACTGTTGCAGCATCAGCCACATGGCCTCCACGCAGTCCGGCGCGTACGTCCAGTCGCGCATAGCGTCCAGGTTCCCCAGGTACAACTTGTCCTGTAGGCCCTGCTTGATGCGAGTCGCCGCGCGCGTGACCTTGCGACTGACGAAAGTCTCCCCTCGCCGCGGCGACTCATGGTTGAACAGAATGCCGTTGGCGATGAATAGCCCATAGGCTTCTCGGTAGTTGACGCAGTACCAGAACGCCGCCACCTTCGACACGCCGTATGGACTCCGCGGGTGGAACGGTGTCCGCTCGCTCTGCGGCGGTGGCGACGACCCGAACATCTCCGACGACCCGGCCTGGTACAGCCGCACCTCTTGGTCAGAGTGGGCGATGTAGTCGCGCAAGGCCTCCAGTAGCCGCAGTGTGCCTATCGCGTCGATCTCCGCCGTGTACTCCGGCTGCTGGAACGAGACCTGCACATGGGACTGGGCGCCCAGGTTATAGACCTCGTCTGGCTGCACTTCCTCGAAGATCCGCCGCAGGCTGGTTCCCTCGCTCAGGTCTCCATAGTGTAGGAACAGCCGCGTTCCGGGCCTGTGCGGGTCCGCGTACAGATGGTCGAGCCGGTCCGTGTTGAACAGCGATGCCCGCCGCACGATGCCATGGACCTCGTAGCCTTTGTCCAACAGCAGCTCTGCCAGGTACGACCCATCCTGTCCCGTGATTCCAGTAATAAGCGCCCGACGAGTCACGTTGTCTCCTTGCTTGCGATCTTGGCGGCCTTCTATCGCCCTTGGCCCTGTTACTCACTGCCTACCGCTTACTGCTCACCAGCCTCGGGCCGCCGCACGAACTGGAACACTTTCTGGGCGGGCTTGAGCACCGGCGCCAGTTGCCCTCCGGCGAGGCCGTTGTTCTGCCACGCACGCCGAACTTCCCGCGCCGCCTGCAAAACATTGCCAGCCGAGCGATTGCTGTGGCCGCCATTGGCCATCCGCACCATGACGCGGTCGATGTATGCGGCTTTGACGCGGCGCTTGACCAGCAGCCGCAGCATCAGCTCGTAGTCCGCAGCGATGCGGTACTGAGTATCGAAAACACCGTATCGTTCGTAAACTTCTCTGCGAACAAAAAAAGTCGGATGGGCCGGCATCCAGCCTGCGTACCACTTCGCACGCCGATGCTCACCGCTGCGCCAATAGCGCACCACCCGGTCGTTGTCGTCTACGTAGACGAGGTCCCCGTAGCACGCCAACACCTCATGGTCGTCGAATGCCTGCAACACGTCTCGCAGGACATAGACGTCGGCATACCGGTCGTCGGCGTTGAGAATACCGATGACGTCTCCCGACGCCCGTGCGATACCCTTGTTCATGGCGTCGTAGATGCCCTCGTCCCGCTCGCTGATGAAGACGCCGATTTGCCCGCCATACCCCTTCAGGACGTCAAGAGTGCCGTCCGTCGACCCACCATCGACGACGATCAGCTCGAGACCGCTGCTCTCCGGGAGGTCTTGGGAAAGCAAAGAGTCCAAGGCTCGCTCAACTCTAGGGTCGTTGTAGACGGCCGTGATGATGGAGATAGCCGGCAACGAATCACGGCTCTGCCAACTATCCATTGCGGCCGCTCACGAACGTGAAATTCCACCCCTCGATACTGACCACCTGGTACCCGGCCCTTTGCAGCTTCCTCACCGTGGCGATCGTCGTTGACAGAGGGCTAGGTTGGTCGAACTCCGCGCAGAGGACATTCACGCGTAGGTCTTCGGCTAAGAGATTCTCGATGACCTCATGCTCCGCGCCCTCAATGTCGAGCTTCAGCAAGTCGATGCGGTCGTGCCCTAGCTCGCGCATGATCGTCGATAGCCGCTTGCACTCGGCCTCGAAGTACTCAGCGGTGCTTTGGAGGTTGACCACTGAATGGGACACATGTTGCGGGTTCTCAGGTGCGTAGAACTTGCAGAGTTCATCCCGCGACCAGATGCCCACCGGCTGGAAATGAAAGGCAGGATTATCATACGCGTTCTTATTCACGTGCTCGATGGCCCGGGGCGTAGGGTCGAACGCGAAGACCTGACATCCGAACTGCTGGATGAGCGCCAGGTCAAAAGTGATGTCTTCACCTACTCCTACGCAATAGCAGACGGACGAGCTGGAAAACAGAGACGTCGGGACTACCCACCCACCATACTGGCTTCCCAGCCGAGCCAGGTCTCCGTGGCCCTTGGGCCTCAGCCACTGCTTGACAAAGGTGCGCCCGACCTTGTTGTTCGCCCGCCGGATGTAATTTCCGATGAAGGAATGAAGGCGCATCAGTTCACTTGGCTTCCGGCGGCGACCTCCGGCTGTGCTAGACGCGCATAGAGGCACATCATCTCCTTCGCCACTGATTCCCAGGTATATTTCAAAGCAACTAGCTGACGCCCCCTCCGGCCCATTTCGCGCCTGCCTTCGGGGTTGTTCAGCAATGCGGCGAGCGCCTCGTAGAGCTGCCCTGGCTCCGGCTCGGTGATAAGTCCGACTCCGGCGGTCTCGACTTCCGGAAAGTGGCACTGAGGGGTGATCACGACCGGGAGACCGGACGCCATAGCCTCCAGCACCGCCACGCTCAAGCCCTCGGAGTAAGAGGGGAGGACGAATACGTCGGCGGCGGCGTATGCAGCTAGCTTCTCTTCTCCGGCTAACATCCCGGCGAATATTGCCTTGTCCAATGCTCCGTGTTCCGCCAGGACCTCCTCGATTGCCGCTCGGTGGTTGTCTTCGTCCGGGCCGGCGATCACCAGCCGCACGTCGTTCCTTCGCGATGCGAGCTGGGCGAACGCGCGCGCCAGGACATCCAGCCCTTTCTTGGGGTGGATACGTCCCAAGAAGAGGATTATCTGTTTACCGTCTAGCTCGGGCCGCTGCCGTATGAAGTCATCGCCGCTTGGCAGGTCTTCAAAGGCATTGATGGCGATTCCATTGGGGATGACCTTGATGGGCGCTCGGATGCCGCGGCCTTCAATCTGCGATGCCTCCTTATCCGTGATGGCCTGGATCACTGCCGCGCCTTGCAGGATTCGTCGCTGGATTAGGGCCATATACAGCCGCTTCTTCAGTCCTCTATGGCGTAATGCCCAGGGGTCCATTTCACCGTGTACGGTCATTACGTAGGGCTTTCCCGCGCGCTTGGCCTCCCGATAGGCCGCATACGCTGGGTAATGCCATAGCTCATGGATGTGGATGAGATCGTGCGAGTCCACTGAT
>JBJKQC010000191.1:0-6148 GCA_046705745.1 Dehalococcoidia bacterium | reverse complement strand
GGTTTGTGTTGAGGCCCGACCGGGAAGTCATGCAAGTCATGCCGGACGGATCAGAGGAGGCCCTAGCTCCGTGGCGGCAAGTCCGCGTCGCAGCTACAACCGAGCTTATAGCGATGGCAAAGACGAGATAGAGATAAAGTCCGCAGTCCCCCGATCTCTTTGGAGGTCCGCTGGAAAGATTCCAGAACAACTTAGCTAGATAAGCCCCAGTTCGCTGGGGTACCCGGGAGCCTCATCTCCCCTGAGAGCTCCTACGTCTCCCTCCTCCGCAGGCCCCTTCCGACGCGCCACGGGAGTGGGCCAATCGGGCCCCGTTGGGTTCACCACGGGGCCCGCCCTTTTTATTGATGCTTAGGGCGGCCTCTGTAGGCGGAACCTTAAGCAGCTGCCTTGGTTCCTCGGTTAGCTCGGTCGTTTATACTGGAGTTGTAAGATAAGCGCCCGGCGATTATCCACGCTTGATTTCCCTGAGGCATCCATGTCCCAGCTTCCCCGTATTGCCGTCACCCTCGGCGACCCTGCAGGCGTAGGCCCAGAGGTCGTTGCGAAGGCGTTGCGTCGTCCCGACCTTCGGTCCATGGCCCGGTTGCTCGTCGTTGGAAGCTCCACCGTGCTGGACAAAGCCCTCAAGCTGGTCGGTGCGGATCTGCGCGCCCAGCACGTGCATGACGTCGATGAGCACATTCCTGACGGCTCCGTGGCCGTATTCGGTACAGATGACGATGGCCTATCCACCTTGGGGTACGGGGTGGTCTCGGCCAAAGCAGGCGCCGCGGCGGTGGAATGGCTTACCACGGCAGCAAGATTGGCTATGGACGGCCGCGTAGACGGGGTGGTTACGGCGCCCATTAATAAGGAATCCGCCAGCCTGGCGGGATATGAAGATATCGGTCACCAGGAAATATACCAATCAATGACCGGCGCCGAACATGTAGTGACGATGCTCATAGCTTCTGGCCTCCGGGTGGTACACCTAACGACACACCGGCCCCTGCACGCCGCCTGCGATTATGTAACCAGGGATAACGTGCTCGCCAAATTGCGCCTTACCCACGAATTCTTCAGAGCGCATGGCTTTGAGCGCCCTCGCATCGGCGTGGCCGCACTCAACCCTCATAGCGGTGACGGCGGGATCATCGGCACCGAGGAGATCACTGCCATTCGGCCAGCCATAGAGGCAGCGCAAGCGGCAGGCATCGATGCCGTGGGGCCCGTACCTGCGGACTCGGTGTTCACTCAGGCCATCCATGGGCGCTATGATGTGGTGCTGGCCATGTACCACGACCAAGGCCATATCGCGGTGAAGGTCCACGACTGGGAGTCGAGCGTGACCATGAACCTCGGTCTACCTTTCCTGCGAACCTCTGTGGACCATGGCACGGCTTTTGATATCGCTGGAAGGGGCGTTGCCGACCCGACGGGAATGGAACAGGCCATTCGCCTAGCGGCCGTCATTGCGAACACCGGAAAGCTCGATGGATTTTGAGCCCGAGCGGCGACACGGGGCATCGTGGGTGTCGGATGCTATACTGGCCGCAATCCCCTAGTCTTTCCCGCCAGTAAGCCGGAAAAGACTCTGTCCGAGGAATCCCATGCAGACCGCCTTCGTTGGCGGAGGGATCATGGCGGAAGCTATGATCGCCCGCGCCATTGCAGAAGATGTCTTCACGGCACGAGATGTCTGGGCAGCTGAGCCGATGGAGTCACGGCGCAGTTATCTCGCCCGAACGTACGGCGTCTCCACTACCGCTAGCAATTCGCAGGCCGTCCATGGCGCGGCCCTCGTCGTGCTCTCGGTGAAACCTCAGCACCTGCCGCACGTATTCCATGACCTCAACGGGAAGCTCACGGCCGATCAGACTGTCTTGTCCATAGTCGCCGGTGTCTCGATCCAGAAATTAGTTGAAGGGCTCATGCATGAGCCCGTTATCCGCGTCATGCCGAACACCCCTGCCAGGATCGGAGCTGGGATGTCGGTGTGGACGGCGACCGCGGGCGTTTCTCAAGAGACCAAGGAAACGGCCGCGGCACTGCTGAGGGCCATGGGGCAAGAATGGTACGTGCCAGACGAAACCTATTTGGATATGGCAACCGCCCTTTCGGGAAGTGGTCCGGCGTATGTGTTTGCTTTCATCGAGGCGCTAACCGAGGCAGGGGTATACCTCGGCATGCCACGAGACATGGCGACCATGCTTGCCGTGGAAACAGTGGCAGGGAGCGGGCTATTGGCGAAGGAAACGAGAGAGCATCCAGCCATATTGCGGGAGATGGTGACTTCTCCCGGCGGAACAACCGCGGAAGGGTTGCGCGAGTTGGAGCGCGGGAAGCTGCGCTCAGTGGTGATGGAAGCAGTCGCTGCCGCCTTCAAGAAAGCCAAAGCCCTTGGGGAGAACGCCTAAGTCATGGCGATCCTGGCAAACGCTGTAAGCATCATAATCACCATCATCATTTACCTACTCATCGCTCGGGCGGTGCTCTCATGGCTCTTTGTAGCCGGGGTGCGCAATGAATTCCTCTACCGCCTGAATTATGCGCTCGCCACCTTGACGGAGCCATTGATGGCGCCTCTGCGCCGCATTATTCCACCGATGGGAATGATCGACATCACTCCCTTAATAGCTATCATCGTCCTCATCGTCATTCAGCAAGTCATTGTCAGCGTGCTGGCGTAGGCGGTGACCACGCCGGCGGCAGTCGGATGCTCGTTGATCCACGACGGTGCCCACTCAATCACTCACGCCACCCAACCTGGCCGAGACCTCTTCCAGCCCCAGGGGCAAGACCACAAGCTTCTTCCGCGCATGTTGACCTGCCACGATAAGGACTCGGCCCTTGGGCACGTGCAGTGCTTTGGCGATGAGCGATTGGACAGCAACGTTCGCCTTGCCCTCTTCCGGCGGAGCATTGACACGCACCCGCAGCGTCCTAGCATCGATTAGAGTGACATCTTGCGTACGAGCTTTCGGCTGAACGACAACATACACGCGACAGGAGGGCATTCTGGGGCTCCATAAAGACGAGCCGTGCTTTCGCGAGCACCTCGCCGTTCCATCATACCTGCTGGAATTCACCCCGTAACCGCCATGCAAAATCACCTGCGGCCGCCCGCTATCGTCACTGACAGTAACGTTTCCCTCCCCTCCGACCTCATCCGCGGGCTGCCGCTATTCATCGTCCCCATGGAAGTGCATCACGGTGGACGCGTCTATCAAGACGGCGTGGACATTACACCATCGGCCTTTTATGACCTGCTGGCGAGTGACGGCGAGCTGCCACGGACATCGTCACCCAAGCCGGGAGCATTTCTTGAAGCATTCCAAAAGGCGGCGAAGGTATCGGACCAAGTGGTGTGCATTGGCCTTCATGCGGAGCTCAGCGCTACGTATGCATCTGCCGAGACCGCGCGACAAGAAGCGGCGGAAATACTGCCAGAAACAACCGTCACCCTGGTGGACTCCCGGAGCGCGGGGACTGCTCAAGGGCTCATTGCGCTGGGGGCGGCGCGCTGCGCGGCAAAGGGCGGGAGTGTCGACCAGGTCCTGGGCCTCGTCCGGCGGCGAATCGCCGACGTCTGCCTGTACGGTTACCTAGAGACGCTGTACTACGTTTGGCGGGGCGGCCGCGTGCCGAGAGTCGTCATGTGGATGGGAAATCTGCTCCAGATGAAACCCGTGCTGGAGCTCTGCCAAGGGAACATTGGGATGGTGGAACGGCCACGCACCACCAAGCGGGCCATGGAGCGGCTGGTCGCCCTGGCGGAACATCGGCTAAGTGGTCGACCAGGCCGAGTGGCAGTGATGCACGCTAACGCCCCCGACCATGCCCACGATTTGGCGGCAATGCTGGAGAGGGCGATACAGCCCGTGGAACTGTTCGTAACAGAGTTCACTCCAGTGATCGGCGCACACACAGGGCCCGGCCTGGTCGGCTGTGCCCTGCACCCAGTGAACGCGCGGGCAGAGGCACCTGCAGGCAGGTCTACCATGGCGGGGCCGCGATTCCCTTGAGCGAAGGGCATATCAATATTGGCCTACTAGCGTCCCGGTGCGAACCTGGCAGGAACGACGTTTGCCCTGAGGCGCTCGAAGTCTGTCCTGAGTGACGTCCCCTGTCCTGAGTGACGTCCAACGAGGTCTCGTCGAACGGGTTTCCCGTCGCCTTGAGACCGGACTGGCATGCCAACCGCAGAGCCCTTCCACACATTTGACATTTTCCACGGCGTCCTCTATTTGTTGTGCGCATCCTTTTGACGACGCGAAGCAGCAAAACAATGAACAGGAGACGTCAATGGCAACGACCGAAGAGCGGAGAACGGCGGGAGGCGTCGGCAAGGCGCAGTTTGGCTCCGACGTTATAGTGGAAATGATGCAGCGCTACGGTATCGATTTCGCGCCCACGAACCTGGGCGGGACATTCCGCGGGCTGCTGGACTCCATCGTCAACTTCGGGGACAACAACCCGAAAGTGATCGAGTGCCTCCACGAGGAAATCGCCGTGTGCGTGGCGGCAGGCTACGCCCGCGTGACGGACAGGCCCCTGGTAGCGCTGGTCCATAACGTCGTTGGCACGCTCCACGCCTCCATGGGCATCTACGACGCCTACGCAGCCCATGTCCCCATGATCGTCATGAGTGGCACGGGGCCCATGGGCCTCAAGAACCGCCGGCCCTGGATCGATTGGGTCCACACTGCCTTGGTCCAGGGTAACCTGGTGCGTGACTACGTGAAGTGGGACGACCAACCCCACGGCGCCGAGGACTTCCCCGACTCCTTCATGCGCGCCTACCGCTTGGCCATGACGGAGCCTAAAGGCCCCGTGTACATCGCCTTGGACGCCGGGTGGCAGGAACAGCGGCTCGATGAGCCCATCGCCTTGCCGGACGTCTCGCAATTCCAGCCGCCCACGCCCATGGCGGCCGACCCCGCCGCCGTCCGGCGGGTCGCGGAGCTGCTGGCGGAGGCGGACTTGCCGCTCATCGTTGCCGGACGCTCCGGCAAACATCCAGAGTCCGTGGCCAATCTCGTGGAGCTGGCAGACCTGGGCGGCATCGCGGTGGTGGATGCCGGCGGCTCGCTCAACTTCCCCAACACTCACCCACTGGACGCCACGGAGACGGAGCTGCTCAAGGAAGCCGACCTGCTGGTGATGCTGGACGTCGACCATGTGGAAAACGTTTTGGTGGACCGGAATCGCTACAGCCGGGCCAAGTGGGACCGGATTGCCCCCAAGGCGAAGGTGGTCACCATCGGGCCATACGACGTCTGGATACGCAGCACCATCACCGACTTCGGCCGCATGTACCCCACCGAGCTAACGGTTACTGGGGACTCGGTCGCCGTCATCCCGCAACTCACACAAGCGCTGAGAGATGTGCTCAGTGGAAGAGCAGACGCATCGGCCAAACGCGAGGCCCGAGTGCGCCGATGTGAGGAGGCACGTAGCGCTGCCGAGGCCAAGTGGCGCGGTCGACTCCAGACGACGCTAAACGAGAAGCCCATCTCCATGGAGCGGATCGTCCAGGAACTCTGGGGCGTCATCAAGGGTGAGAGATGGATCTTCGCGGGCGGGTCGACCGGCTGGCCGCGCAGGCTGTGGACCCTGGACCGTCCGGGCTCGGTGGCAGGCGCGGGTGGGGGCGCGGCGGCCCTTGGCTCCAACCTGCCCCGTGCCGTCGGCGCAGGCCTAGCGGCCAAGGAACAGGGCGGCTTTGCCGTGGCGCTCAACGGTGACGGCGACTTTTTCTACAACCCCGCCTCCATCTGGACGGCGGTCCATCACCAGATACCCCTGCTGGTCATTGTGCTAGACAACGGCGGGTACATCGGCGAGGCAGGCCACGTGTCCTGGACTTCGGAGAGCCGCGACCGCTCCACCAGCCGAACGTACATCGCCACGGAGATCATCAACCCCAGCATGGATATTGCGGCCATGGCCCGGGCACAGGGCGCCTATGCCGACACCGTGGAGGACCCCGCGGCGCTCGGCCCCGCGTTGGCAAAGGCGGTGGAGGTCATCAAGAAGGACTCCACCATTGCGGTTCTCAGCGTCAAGACAAGCCACCACGGTTAAAGGCAAGGCCAAGAGATCATGGCAAACACCCCGACCAGAGGGAGGATGTGATGGGCACCACGAATGATCGGCGAAAGAT
>JBJKQC010000190.1:0-8859 GCA_046705745.1 Dehalococcoidia bacterium | reverse complement strand
CGTCAAGCTACGCCACCTGGACCACTGGAACGAGCGTCGTCGTGCCATCGCCCGGCAGTACACGGAGATGCTCGAGGGCGCTCCCCTTACTCTTCCCCACCCCGGCAATGCTACGGGTCACACCTATGGCAGGTTCGTCGTCCGTAGCAAGTGCCGAGACTGGCTCAGCGCGAGACTACAAGCCCAGCAAATCGCCACCGCGGTCCACTATCCCTTGCCTCTCCACTTGACACCCGCGTGCCGGTACCTCAACTACAGACGCGGCGACTTTCCCGAGAGCGAGCAAGCTTCGGCGGAAGTGCTCTCTCTCCCCATTTACCCCGAGATGAGCGATGAGCAGGCGACGCGAGTTGCGGACGCCGTTAAGGCTATCCTCTCTCAGCTGTGGACCTGACTCGCTCTAGGGCAATCGCATCTTGCCGGATCGAATGCCCTTCCTGGCATTCCGACCCAGGCTTGCCTGAGGAAGAACTCTCTCGGGAAAGCTGTCCAGCGCGCCATGGCATTGGCGTGGCCGGAGCGGCTCATGATGGACTCCACGCACTTGGCATACAAGGGCGTCCTGCAATCCGGGCCTCCCGCCTTTCCTCGCGAAGACGGACAGGGCAGCTTTCGCGCCAATGACTTCGTTCGGCGTGGCCTTGAGGTGCAATTGCCCTGTCGACTCGCTCTCCGGGCAAGGCCATATGGCCCCACTCCGGTACAATAGCCTCTCGTTCGGGAGGCACCTGCTTTGACTATCCGAGATGGGAGCGCCGAAAGCGTCGCACGGGACGTTATCGTCCGATTTCACGAGATCGCACTAAAGGGCCGGAACCGGCCGGCGTTCATCGGCCAGCTCGCCAACAATCTGCGCCGCGCCACAGTTGGACTCGGCGTAGAACGAGTGTGGCCGGAGCGGCTTTCGGTCCGGCTGGCGCTGGAGCCTGGAACCCGTTGGGAGCCCGTGAGCGACCGCATCGCTAAGGTGTTTGGCGTGGCCAAGTTCGCCTTGGCCACTCGCACCGCCTTGGACTATGCCGGCGTCGCGGCCGCTGTATCCGACGAGGCGAGACGGCGGCGGTTCCAGACCTTCCGCATTACTGCCAACCGGGATGACAAGCGGTTCCCGATGACATCGCAAGAGCTCAACATCCGTCTCGGCGACCTCGTGCGGGAGCAGTCCGGCGCGCGGGTGGACCTGTCGCATGCAGAATTGAACATCCATGTCCAGATGCTGGCCCGCGACGCCCTTGTCTACGCCCAAGAGTACGCCGGACCCGGGGGTCTGCCCGTGGGCACGGCCGGCCGTGTGACGGTCCTGATGTCGGGCGGCATCGACTCGCCCGTGGCAACGTGGCGGATGATGCGCCGCGGCTGCAAGGCCTCCCTCGTCCACTTCCACAGCTTCCCGCTGGTCGAAGGGCGCTCACGGGAGAAGGCGCGAGAGCTTGCCGAGCGGCTGAACGCCTGGCAGTTCGACACGCGCCTGTACCTCGTGCCCTTCGCCGAAGTCCAGCGCCAGGTCATCCTCTCGGTGCCCGGTCCCCTGCGCGTCATCGCATACCGCCGCCTCATGGTCCGCATCGCCGAGGCCATCGCCAAGCGCGAAGGCTCCCACGCGCTGGTGACAGGAGAGAGCGTCGGCCAGGTGGGCTCGCAGACGCTGCGGAACATGGCTACCGTGGACGAAGTGGCTGAAATGCCCATCTTCCGTCCCCTGATCGGCATGGACAAGCAGGAGATCATCCAGCAGGCCCAGGCCATCGGCACCTTCGAGGCCTCCATCTTGCCGGACGAGGACTGCTGCACGCTTTTCGTCCCGCGCTCACCCTCCACGGCTGTCCGCCCGGAGCAGATCGCACCCTACGAGGCGGAGTTAGACGTGCCAGCGCTGGTAAGCGAATCGGCCGCCAACGCCGAGATTGTCGACTATCACATGCCGGCGGCACCGAACACCCGTTAAGCAGCGCCGGTCGGGCATTCCGCTCCCAAGCGTCCTAGCGCCGAGCGCGAGTGACAGACATCGAAAAAGGCCACCCACTTAGCGGGTGTCGGTGTTACGATCGTGGGGATAGGTGCGCCCCCGGTCGCGGCGGCGCTCACCAACGAACGGCGCTTTCGCCCTCATTCCCCTCCCGATGATCCTGCATCTCTAAACCGGTGTTAGTCGGCCTCAAAGAGTCCCATATCACGCGCGTGGCTGCATGGACGCGGCCCGAGGAGGCGCAGATGCCGGACCCCCGCAAGACTATAGTCATCGGCGCATCGGCCGCCGGAGTCGAAGCGCTCCAGCGCCTAGCCAAAGCACTGCCGGGGAACCTTGACGCGATGGTCCTGGTGGTCGTCCACGTCTCGGAGGGCGGCCCCAGCTTCATCCCATCCATCATCTCACGGGCCGGCCCACTGCCCGCTCACCATCCCCAGAATGGGGGGAGCGCCTACGACCCGGGGAGATCATTGTGGGCCCTCCCGGTTTTCACATCTTGGTGGAAGGAGACCACGTCAGGCCGGGTCCCGGACCGCGACAGAACTTCCATCGGCCGTCCATCGATGCGCTGGTCCGCTCGGCGGCCGCCGCCAAGGGAGAGAGCGTGGTGGGCCTTGTCCTCTCGGGCACGCTGGATGACGGCGCCGAGGGCCTCAAGCTCATCAAGCAGGCGGGCGGCGTGGCCATTGTCCAAGACCCGGACGACGCCCTCTACACGGACATGCCCAGCAACGCCATCAGGGCCGCCAGCCCCCATTATGTGCTGCCCATCAACGAGATGCCTAAGCTCCTCAGCGAGCTGGTTCGAGGAGACCAGCCAAGCATGCAGCCGAGGGAGCAACCTCGGATGGACCCGCTTGCCGCCAGGCAGCTGCCCAAGCGCTTGAAGGAGTTGACCCGCCGGAGATCTCGGCCAAACATCCCGGCCGAGGAAGGACCGGACGAAGACCCGCTGGTCCTTCCCGACATCCAAGGGGCCACGGACCTGGCCGCCACGGGGATCGCCTGCCCTGAGTGCGGCGACCCCTAGTGGGAAACGCCCCATGGCCTCATCCATGGCTTTGTGTGCCACACAGGCCACATCTACTCCCTTGCCACGCTGTTCGCAGAGCAATTGGACGTGGTGGAGCAGGCGTTGTGGTCGGGGCTGCGGGCGCTCCAGGAGAAGACCGCGCTGCTCCAACGGATGGCGGAGCGGGCGCTCCAGGAGGGCCGGACGCGCTCGGAGAGATACCTCCGAGACCAACTGCGGAGACAGCGGAGCAGGAAGAGGTCTTGCGTGGCATGATCGAAGCGCCGACCGCCGGCGTTACGGAAAAGGCTGGGGATCTCGGGTAGGAGCGCCCGCCGACCGCCGCCAGTTACGGGCCATCGGCTAGAGTCTTCCGGCTCTCCCCGGTGCCAATAGCATCTTTCGCCCCAATGCCTGTTGGTGGTATAATGACAGCAGTCGCCGCAGCGCTGTCACATCGCGATCCCTGCGGGTGGAGCGCCAGGGCGGAATCCTCGGGGCGGATCTTAGACCTGCCCTATGTTCATTGAATGCTGCAGCCCGGCCTTCCCGCCTTGCTCCTAAAGAAAAAAATGCGTTGATTGACGTGGTTCACTGCAGCATTTGCCAGGCCGAGGCTGGTAAATGCGCATGTCTGCGCTGCGCTTGCTGCGGGTCTGCTGCCCTTTTGCTGCGGATAATTCCCCCCGAAAACAGCGCGGGTCATCTCATTTCGACCGGAGTCCCTCCGCCGAGCGGGAAGGTCGGAGTGTCGAAGGCCCTCGATAGCGGAGCGTATCGGGGGAGCAATCTTTCGGAATGGTCTGTTTTCATCGGCTGTCGCGGTGGGCAATCCACCGTCGCCAATTGCTTTGAGCGTGCTCCGAGTTGTCAGGGATCGTGAGCCATGGTTTGGTAGGCTCTGTGGACAGCGCCAGTGCCGGCCCACCGCTCACCGCTTATATGGCTCCCATCGAGGACCTCTCGACTGACTGGGCGTTCCAAAGAAAAAATTACGCGTTTGTTCCGCGGCGCCCAACCCTTGTGGCAGGCCATGGCCTCGCGGAAAGAAATTGGGTGTTGCGCGTGTTGCGGCTGATTTGCGGGTCCGTTGCGCATCATTTGCGGGTCTGTTGCGGGTATTTTGCAGGTTGTTGCGGATGCTGTTGCGGGTCTGCTGCGAATTCACTGTTGCGGCACGGGCCAAGTGTCAACGGAGCGTGGATGTCGCTTGCAAGCGGGAATGCCGTCCGCTCGGCGGTAGGTTGCGGCGCAGGGCGTTGGAATCGAATGACCATGGACTAATTGACTTCCTGCCTTACCCGAAAGTCTACGCTGCACCTACCAATGAAAGCTCCGTACGTCGACGGCCCGCACAGGGCAACTGCGTTTTGGCCTCATGCACGTGTTGCTTTCCGCCGATCGTTCTCATACACCAACGTGTCTAGGCCTGCGGCTCTCCTTCGGCACCTGTCGTCCTGGAAGCTGCCAATCGACGTGGGCGGGGGTCCCATTGTAAGGTGAGCTGTACACCCCCGTTGGGCTCGGAGGGAAGCGGTCCAGGGGTCGTCATCCCCATGGAAGAGTTGTGAAGGAGACACGGACCTCCTTGCAAGCCGGGGGATGTGCTTTATTCGAGGAATGACGAGGGCGCCTATTCCCGACTGATATTGGATACACGCTGTAAGGGATGCTGAGAACCACGAAATCCGCGGGGGGAGGTGGAGAACATGGTTCAGCAAGATGCGCTCACTGCAGGAATCGCCGCACTACGCGATGAGATAGCTCGGCTCAGCGCCGGAGGAGCAGAGGACGAATTACCCATCCGCCAACGGCTGGAAGAGGCCTTGGAGGAACTCCTGGTAGCCGTCGAGGAGCTCCAAGCGGCCGACGAGGAGATCCGCTCGGCCAACGATGAGCTGAGCGTCGCGTACCAGGCATTGGACCGGGAGCGGCAGCTCTACGAGGAACTCTTTGAGGGCGCTCCCGCCGGGTATCTCCCAACGGACCGGTTCGGCATCATCCGGCGGGCGAACGCCGCCGCCGCCGATCTCTTCGACGCCCGAGCGCCCTACTTGCAGGGCAAACCGTTGGCCAACTTCATATCCCACGAGGAGGTGAGGGACTTCCGCTCCCACCTGAGGAAAGTGACACAGACCAGGAAAGTCCTGACCTGGGAGACGCGCCTTCAGGCACGCGGCGAGACCAGGGAAACGAGGGTGCGGCTGACGGTGGCCCCTGAGACTGGCCGGGATTCCTTCATGCCGCCTAGAGCAGGTGACCCGGTGGGCGGGCTCCGCTGGCTCGCCCTGGATGTCACCGCCGAAGCGCAGCTCCAGGAAGAGCGCGTCCAACGGCTCAAAGCGCAGACGTCTGCCGAGGCCAACCAGCTTGCCGCCGACATCCTGCAGTCCACTCCCTTGCCCTTGGTGGTGCTGGACCCAGCGCTGCGCATCCGGGCCGCGAACGCGGCATTCCGGGAGCATTTCGGACACCCCCTCAATCAAGTGAGCGCAATACGGCTCTGGGACCTAGACCCCGCGTGGGACATGCCGTCGTTACGCCGGGCCATCGAGGAAGCAGCGGCCGAGCAAAGCGACCGCGGCCCCCTTGAAGTGCTCCAGGACTTTCGGGGACTGGGCGAGAGAAGTCTCGTGGTCCAGGCCCGTTACGTCTCCGGAGCAAGTCCCTTCCTGCTCCTGACCATCGAAGACGTAACGGAGATGCGACGGATGCAGACCATGCGCGAGCAGTTTCTTGCCATGGTGACCCATGAGCTCCGCTCGCCACTCGCCCTTATCAAGATCTCCGTCAGCATGGCCTTGGAGGATATTCCGACCGGGGAGACCGAGGAGGTCATCACCTCCGTCGGGGAGATTGACCGGCAGGCCGACCGGCTGCTCTCCTTGGTCAATAACCTGCTTGACATGTCCCAGATCGAGGTGGGCGCGTTCTCGGTCGATCCGGAGCCTCTTGATCTGCTGCCAGTCCTCCAGAATGGCGCAGCCGCCGTTCAGCAAGCCAACGCCGCCAATGTCCGGCTCGATGTGCCCGGCGCCCCCATCCGTGCACTCGCCGATCGGCGCCGCATCCGGCAGGTGGTGGAGAACCTGCTGACCAACGCCGTAAAGTTCGCGGCACCCGGCACGGACGTGCGGATCAGCGCATCCGTCCAGGATGAGGAGATCACCGTGCGGGTGTCCAACCAGGGCGAGCCCATACCCCAGGAGAAGCAGGGCCTCCTGTTCCATAAGTTCTCCCGGATCCAAAAGAGTAACGGGCATAACGCCAAGGGGACGGGCCTGGGGCTCGCAATAGCTAAGGGAATTGTTGACGCGCACCATGGCAAAATATGGGTCGAGTCCCCCACGGAAACGGGCGAGACTGAATTTGGGTTCAGCGTGCCGGCCCTCAAGAGTGAGCAGTAATCGGCAAGCGGTGAGCAGCAGGCAGTGAGCAGATGGACAGATCACTGTTGCAGCCCAGGTAGGGTACCGAGGTGGTCGCCAGGGCCTGCGGAGGCGAAGGACACGTGGGGTGGCGGGCCCACGGCAAGGGAGAACCGGATGCTTTGCGCCCGCTATTTGCGGGCCGATGACCATGGCTGGGCTATGACGTAGCTAGCTGAGTTGGGTGGGGCGGACGGGCAGGGGGAAGGATAGACGGGATGAGCATCCCACAGCCTTGCATCATGGCAATCGACGACGATAACCTCATGCTCCGCTTTTTGGAGATGGCATTGTGCCGGGCGGGCTACGGGACCATAGCCGTCCAAGACCCGGACCGCGTTCCCGAGGCGCTGACCGCAACCCATCCTGACTTGGTGCTTCTGGACTTACGGCTGTCCGGCACCAGCGGGTTCGACCTCTTCGAGACAATCCGACACCAATCGGACGTACCGGTGATTTTCCTCAGCGCCAGCAACCGAACGGCGGACCGACAGCACGCCTTGGCCCTCGGGGCCAAGGACTACATCGAAAAACCCTTCTCACGCGACTGCCTCCTGGAAGCCGTAGCCTTGGTGTTGAAGCCGTAGGGCGGCGCGCCGGGGCTTGCCTCCGGCACGCGGCCGGCTTCTGGCTATCTCGCGCTGCTCCCGCCGACTCACCACTTGCCACCCATCAAAGACCATTTACCAGATAAGGTCTCCATTGACGCGCCTGCCGTCAGGTGATAGAAGTCCGGCGGCACGTTTCCCATTGGGCCAGCCGTGAAATCGCGTCCTTACAGAAGGGATAGAGATGCAGCTGCCGGTGGACGGCGCGCCTATCAAAGCGTCAGGGGGAGGCTGTCCATGTCACGAGAACTAGACGATGTAAAGTACCAAGTGGCCGTGGCGAACCGGGTGCTGTCGGAGATGGGCCTCTGCACGCACATCCTCGCGTCCCTGGGCCATGCAAGCATGCGCGTGCCCAACCAACCCGACCTGTTCATCGTAAAGGGCCGCGGGTACAAGATGGACGCCCTGGCCGTCGTCCGCCCCGAGGACATGATCGTGGTGAACACGGAGGGCGAGATGGTGGACGGGCCCGTGGGCACTTCCCAGTGCTACGAGGTCAAGATGCACTCCTGCATTTACCGTGAGCGGCCCGATGTGCAGGCGGTGGTCCACACGCACCCCCGCTTCACCAATGTCATGGGACTGCTGGGCGCCAAGCTCAAGCCCATGTCCAATGAGGGCCACGCCCTAGTCCGTAATGACATCCCCGTCTATCCGCACTCCAAGCTGATCCTCAGTGAGGAAGACGGCATGGGCGTGGTGCAGGTCATGGGAAACAACCCAGCAGCACTGCTCCGCGGCCACGGCGCGGTGACGGCGGGGAAGTCGCTGGAAGACGCCGTCATGACCATGCTGCACCTGGAGGAGCAGTCGAGGCTGAATTGGTACGCTTACTGCGCCGCCGGCCCCAATTACAACGGCATTCCCGACGCCGATATGGACGAGTTCGCCGCTGGGTTCCGCGGCATGCGGGAACAGCCCCACCTGAAAGGACCGCTGTCCCGCTTCACAGTCGGCGGCCCCGGCCAGCCCGGCGGCGTGTGGGCCTACTACTCGGACATAGTCAGCAAGGACATGTAGAGCGCGCGTCTGTGCGCCTTCTAGGTTCTTCTCCTTAGCGGGGGAAGGTCAGGATGAGGGGGAACGTTTGAGAGGCGGAGCGTTCGCTTTATCCGAAGTGGACGTTTCGCCCTCACCCTCTCTCACCGGGACACGAATTCCTCGCCTACTCCACCTCCGCCAGGAGGCGGCCGTAGCCCTGCACCGAGTCCTGGATGCC
Source organism: Dehalococcoidia bacterium (assembly GCA_046705745.1). Taxonomy (GTDB): domain Bacteria; phylum Chloroflexota; class Dehalococcoidia; order Lucifugimonadales; family Australimonadaceae; genus JBJKQC01. The sequence continues at coordinate 620 of JBJKQC010000190.1, read as the reverse complement.
AATGGCGCGGAGGCCCCACCAGACCATGGCCTGGGTGCTGGTAACTACCGGCTTGCCCGTGTCCTGTTCGATGCGCTGAATGTTGCCCACAACGGGCATTCGCGCGCACGGCATGTAGATGGCCTCCGCGTCCGGCGCCGTCTCCACTGCCTCACAGGCGAGTCGATAGGTTGCGTCGAAGGGCAGCTTGGCGATGTCGATGGCCCGCTCGTAGCCCAAGCACCGGTCGCCGGCCACCTCGTAGCCCTGTTTGGTCAGGTAGTCTCGCAGCAGGTCGTTGCGGAATTCCATGTAGGGAGTGGCCAGGGCGATGCGCTTGGCGCCGAAGTGGTCGAGTCCCGCCAGTATGGCGCCGGTGGTGCTGATGGCCGGCACGCCAGCGGTCTGCTGCGTGCGTCGCACCACCGCCTCGTCCGAGCCTAACGCAGCCACGACCGGCCCTCCGCCGACGATGACGGCCTGCGCCTCTCCCTCGGCCATGTGCTGCGCGGCGTCGTCCAGGCTGGCGATGGCGCGATCGAAGTCCTCCTGACGCAAGCGTTGGATGTAGAGCGTGGAATAGACCATCAGCACGCCATCCGGCAACATCTGCTGGACCTCGTTCAGGATCATGTCCAAGG
>JBJKQC010000189.1:0-10507 GCA_046705745.1 Dehalococcoidia bacterium | reverse complement strand
ATGCGTTCACGGTGCGAAGGAGATGAGAAGAGGCAGCCCAATGTCAAGGCTGCCTCTTCTCATCTCTCCTATTGCGAGAGTCGGACTAGTGGCCTTCCTGAACTTCGACGATGTCGTCCGCAACCAGCCCGTGAGCCTCACGGTGTACGGTCTCCGCGGCCTCCTTCGTAGGCGCTTCCACAAGACAGAAGACCTCGCCCGTAGCCTCGTTGAACCAGTACTTGTGGTAATGCACGCCGTGTTTACCTTCTGTTAACAGGTCCTTCTCGTGAGCATTGGCGACCGCTTCGGCGGTCAGTCCTTCCACCTTATGGTGGTGGTCCATGAATAGCGGCATTTGGTCCCTCCTATGAGCCGCGTGGCGATTCTCCCATGTCATCATGCCTCCGATGAGATGCATGGGGCGGAAGCAGTTTCATGGGGCAAGGGGCAGTTGTCAACCGGCATTTCAGGTAATACGTGGCACCATTGAGGGGCTGAGGCAGGCGTAGTGAGGAGCGCGGTGACCTCAGTACACAAGCGAAGTTCTATATTTGTATTGGCCGGGCCTTTGCGCTAACCTTGCGCACAACACACTCGGTTGGAGGAGAGCCTGCCATGGTGATGAAGGGCACGGATATGAAGGTGGCGGACACCCCGAAAGAGGGGCTTACCGACTACCGCATCCCCGACGCGTACGAAGACTGGTTGGAGGACGAAGGGGTCCTGGTCCACAAGACGTATTACATCCCGCAGATGGCAGAGATAGAGGTCGGACCATGGGAGCGCAAGGGCGGCCAAGGGGCCGTCGTGCATATCGACAACCCGCATTTGCCTAACGACCTCCACGTGGTGGACATCAAGCCGGGCGGACGCTCCGAGCCCGAGCACCATATGTACGAGATCAACTTCTACATCGTGTCCGGCATCGGCGCGACTACGGTGTGGATGAACGAGAAGAGCAAGCAGACGTTCGAGTGGAAGGCCGGTAGCCTCTTCACCATCCCGCTGAACGCCTGGTACCAGCACTTCAATGGCTCCGGCACCGAAAAGGTGCGCTACATCGCCACGACCAACGCGCCCCCCATGATGCGGTTTTTCCGTGACCGCGACTTCATGTTCAACAACGACTTCATGTTCCGCGGTCGCTACACGGATGACGAGTCCTACTTCAGCGGCAATGGGAAGCTGTACAACAAGCGCATCTGGGAGACCAACTTCATTCCCAACGCGCCGGACATGGCGCTCTACGGCTGGAAGGAGCGGGGTGCAGGCGGCATCAACGCGATGCTCCAGATGGGCCAGAACGACATGGGGAACCACATTTCGGAATTCCCCATCGGCACGTACAAGAAGGCCCACCGGCACGGGCCAGGCGCACACCTGGTGCTTCTGTCGGGTGACGCAGGATTCTCCCTGCTGTGGACCAAGCCGGACCGGTCGGACATGATCAAGTGCGATTGGCAGGTCGGCTCAATCGTCATCATCCCCGGCGACGATGTCTTCCACCAGCACTTCAATTCCGGTACGAAGCGTGCCCGATACATGGCGCTGCGCGGCGGGAACGGCGGTTACTACGCTCCGAACCAGCGCCAGACCGCAGACGTGAGCATCAAGGAAGGCGGCATTCAGGTGGAGTACCACGACGAGGACCGCGAGATCCATGAGATCTTCGAAGAGGAGCTCCGCAAGCACGGCGCCACATGCAAGATGAAGGCCTTCATTCCCTACTGCACAGGGGAGGTAGGTCCAACGGAAGAGCGCTACACCTAGGCAAGTGTCCTCATGACACCCAGAAAGGGCCTGTCCAAAAAGACGGGCCCTTTCTTTTCTAATGAGGCACCCGTTGTCGGGTCCTTCGGAAGAAGATGCGCTTCGTTACCTCCGCAGCCGCGACATAGAGAAGGACGATGACGAGCATGAGAGCCAGGAACAAGGGAGGCAACGGGGTGAAGCCCAGGACCCCGGACACTGGAAGATAGGGCAGGAGCACTGTGGCAGCGATCACGAGGCCTGTGGCCGCGGCCAGCAGCTTTCCCGGCCTGCTCCGGAAGAACGGACGGCTTGTCCTGATGACCAGCACAATGGTGGTTGCTGAGACCACTGACTCCAAGAACCACCCGGTGCGAAACTGATCGGCGGTGGCGTGGAGGACTAAGAGCAGAATGCCGAAAGTGGCGTAGTCGAAGATGCTGCTCAACGGCCCAAAGGTCAGCATGAATCCACGGATGGCGCGAATATCCCACCGCCTGGGGCGCTCCGTCAGATCAGGGTCCACGTTGTCCATGGCGATGGTGCTTTCGGGCAAGTCGGTCATGAGGTTGGTGAGGAGTATTTGCTTCGGCAGAAGCGGCAGAAACGACAGGAACAGAGACGCACCGGCCATGCTAAACATGTTGCCGAAGTTAGCGCTGGTGGCCATGAACACGTATTTGAGCGTGTTGGCAAAGGCCGCTCTTCCTCCACGCACTCCTTGGAGTAGCACGCCGAGGTCCTTTTCCAGCAACACGATGTCCGCCGCTTCCTTCGCCACGTCCACTGCGCTGTCCACGGAAATACCCACGTCTGCCGCGTGCAGCGCCGACGCGTCATTGATGCCATCGCCCATGAACCCCACCACATGGCCGGCTTTCTTCAGGGCCGTGATGATGTGCTCCTTCTGATTGGGCTCCACTTCCGCGAATATCGACACCCGGTCCACGCGCCGTACCAGAGCCGCGGCGCTCATCCGCTGGATCTGCGGGCCGGTGAGCACTCCATCGCCCGCCAGCCCTAGGTCCCGGCCGAGGCGCTCGGCGACAATTCGGTTGTCTCCAGAGATGACCTTCAGCGCTATCCCCGCCTCCCGGAGGCCTTGGATAACCTGGGCCACGTCTTCCTTCGGCGGATCATAGAAGGCCAGCAGCCCCAGTAAGATCATGCCTTGCTCGTCATCCCTTGTAATAGACGTAGCCTGGCGCATGGGTTTGTACGCGAGCCCCAGCACGCGAAACCCCTGACCACCGAGCTCCGTGAATTGCTGTCGCACCTGGCCAGTGGCGACGCCAATGTCGACGGTGGTCCCATCAGCCAGCTCAGCAGTAGCGCACGCCGATAGGACATCAGCCAAGGCCCCTTTGGTGATCATGACCGAGGAGTCCTCAGAAACAAGGACGCTCAGCCGCTTTCGCACGAAGTCATAAGGGACCTCGTCAAGCTTCCGATAGGCGCCAATGTCAGGCTGGTCAAAGCCTTTGATGGCCTCATCGATGGGGTTATGGAAGCCGGCTTGGAGGACGGCGTTGAGGTAGGCATATAGGAATGCTTTGGCGCTGGGGCTTCCGTCCACACCCAAGGCCGCATGGAGGCGGGCACGGCCTTCAGTGAGCGTCCCCGTCTTGTCCGAGCACAGGACATCCATGCTGCCGAAATTCTCGATGGCCGGCAGCCGCCGCACGATGACCTTACGTGCCGCCAAGCGTCTCGCGCCGTAGGCCAAATTGCTCGTGACGACCGCCGGAAGGAGCTCCGGCGTCAGCCCGACGGCCAAGGCCACGGAGAAGAGAAAGGAGTCAAGGAAGGGACGTCCCAGGTACATATTGGCCGCGAATATCCCAGCCACGAGCAGCAGCGTCACCTGGAGAAGGAAGTAGCCGAAGCGGCGGAGCCCTCGCTCGAAGTCAGTCTCCGGCGGTCGCAGCCGCAGGCGCTCCGAGACCTTCCCGAACTCCGTGGCCCGTCCGGTATGCACAACAACGGCCGTGCCGGTCCCGCTGACCACGTGTGTCCCCAGAAAAAGGGAGTTGCTCCGGCCGGCGATGGGCGTGGACGCCTCAACAGCGTCCAATGCTTTCTCTGTAGGAAAGGTCTCGCCTGTCAGCGCGGCCTCATCCACGGCCAAGTCCTTCGAGGCCAGAAGCCGGCAGTCTCCCGGGATGGTGTCTCCCGCACTGACCGAAATGATGTCGCCAGGCACCACCTCATCCACCGGTGTCTCCCGTTCCACGCCATCGCGTAGGACCGCTGCCGTGATTTGCACAGTAGCCAGCAGACGCTCAACCGCGCGGGAGGCGCCGCGCTCCTGCCAGTAGCCAAGCAGCGCGCTAATGGCGACGATGCCCAAGATGATCAGTGCATTGGTAATGTCACGCAGGAAGAGGGAGACCAGCGCCGCCAAGATCAGCACGAGCACAAGAGGACTCTTGAACTGCCTGGCGGCAAGGGTGAGGTCATCGGTCCGGGCGCGGGCACGCAAGCGATTTGGGCCGAATTGACCAAGGCGGCTGGCAGCTTCCCGCATGCTCAGCCCATGTTCGGATGCGCCCAAGATACGGAGCAATTCAGTGGACGGCAGCGCCCAGTACTGGCCAAGGCCGCCCGCTGTTATTTCCATCCCAGGCTCTTTGCGTTCACGCCGCTTGATGGTCAATACGCCTTCCCAAGAAAAAGTGGGAGCAGCGCCGAGCAAGCGCCGCGCTTCCGGCCCAAGAGCTTATCTGAAAACCATCCGACCAGTCGCAGATCCCGCCCAGATCAAATCGGGACCAAGATGGATCAGGGAGCTTGTCGAAGGCACCCTGAAACGGTCTTCGGATCAGCACCGAGAGACGGCGGCACACTTGGGCTACTGGGCCTGCTGCCAGTGGGCGTTTCCCGGTTTTTGCTCCGGCGTCTTTCGCGCGATGGAATTCGCCTTGTCAAAGACGGTGACCGATCTCAAACCATAGGGCCATGGCTGACAATAAACGCAAAATAGCATACCGGAGTGACGCCGGCGTGGAAGTAAAGCCTTTGGCGGTGAAGGAACAGTGAAACCATTCGAGACAAGCAGACGAGGCGGGCGGCCTGCCTAGGCAAAATTTCCCTTCATGAGCTCTGTCCACATTGCTGTAACAGACGCCACGCCAACGACCAGTAACCAGTCTACCCCAGCAAACGGGGCGAGGCTTAAGAGTCTGGCCAGCGGGGGTATGTAGAGGACCGCCAGCAGGCCGGACATGGTCATGCCCAATACTACGGGGAGCACGCGGTTGCGGACGGACAATATCTTCCACGCAGGCAATACTCTGGAGCGCTCTGTTAGCACCAGCAGCGATTGGCCCAGGACGAGCGTCGCGAGGGCGACTCCGCGGGCTTCCTCCACCGAGGGTCGATGGGAGAGCCACCAGAAATACAGCACCAGTACGCCGGCGGTGAGGGATATGCCGGAGAGCAGGGGCCGGAGGGCATCGTGCAATGACACAATGCCTTCTCCGGTCCGGCGTGGCCCCCGACGCATGACATCCCGGGGCGCCGGCTCTGCCTCGAAGACCAAGGAGGCAGTCGGGTGGACGATGATTTCCAGCAAGACTAGGTGGATGGGCAGAAGCAGGAGGGGAGAGCCTACCAACGGGACCACCAGCGCAGCCAGCAGCAGCGGGATGTGGAAGGCGATGAGGTAGGAGAAGGCACGTTGGAGATTGCCGAAGATACGCCGGCCGTTGCGTACTGCCCTGACGATAGTGCTGAAGTTGTCGTCCAGCAGCACCATGGTCGCAGCGCCCCTCGCGACCTCGGTCCCGCGCTCACCCATGGCAACGCCGATGTCAGCTTCACGCAGGGCAGGGGCGTCGTTCACGCCGTCACCGGTCATCGCGACAATGTGTCCCTGCGCCCGCAAAGCCTTGACCAGCCGGTATTTTTGCTCCGGGCGGGTCCGGGCGAATATGCTTACGTTCGATACCAGCGCCCTAAGCTCCTCGTCGTCTGCCGCGTCGATCTCGTCTCCCGTCGCCACGGGGCGCTCGTTATCGTGGGGGATACGCAGCGCCTCGGCGACTGCGTGGGCAGTGAGCGGATGGTCGCCCGTGATCATGACCACGCGAATGCCCGCTTCCCGGCACTCGCGCAGCGCTTCCGACACGCCTTCGCGGGGAGGGTCCGAGAAGGCGATGAGGCCGAGATAAGAAAGGGAGCGCTCATCTGCCTCGCGCTCGCCAATAGATTCAGCCAGTTCCCCTCGGGCGACTGCCAGCACGCGCATCCCGTCAGACGCCAAGGCCTCGTTTGCCTTCTCCGCGGCTTGCGTTGCGGCCGGCATGGCAGCACTCTTTGCCAGCATCCCTTCCAGGCTCCCCTTGGCGTAGATGCCGGTGGCACCGTTCACCCTTCGCACATGCGACATGTACTTGCCGGCCGGGTCGAAAGGATAGTCTTGGACCATCTGGGCAGTGTTTAGGGAGTCGACATCGATTCCCTGAACACGGGCAAAGCGCTCCAGGGCGCGCTCCATGGGGTCGAAGGGGCGAGGCTCCGACGCGAGCACGGCAGCTTCCAGCAATTCCCGCTCCGCCGCACTCTCAGAGGGCACCATGGCCGCTACTTCAACCCGGCCTTGCGTAAGAGTCCCTGTCTTGTCCGTGCAGATGACGGAGGTGGCGCCGAGGGTCTCGACGCCGGGCAGCCGCCGGACGAGAGCACGGCTCCGGGAGAGCCGCCAGGCCCCGAGCGTCAAGTAAAGCGTGTAGACCATGGGGAACTCTTCCGGGATGGCGGCGATGGCGAGGCTCACTCCTCCGATGATCGCCTCGCCCCACCCGGCGCCCCTGGCCAGCTCAATGCCGATGACTCCGATGCAAAAAATGCCAGCAAGGACAGAGAGCTGCCCGACCAGCCTCCGCACAAGGCGTTGGAGTGGCGTTGGCGGGGGCTGGATTTGCGCCACCAACGCACCGATCTGGCCATAACGGTTCCGCAAGCCAGTTGCGGTAATCTCCGCCAGACCCCGTCCGGAGAGGAGGGTCGTACCAGCGTAGACCTCCCGGTCGGCCTGGGCGCCGTCCACGTTTTTCACCACCGGCTGGGACTCGCCGGTCAGGGCGGACTCATCGACCATAAGGCGCTCACCTTCCAGCAAAGCGCCATCGGCTGGGATGATGTCGCCTTCTTGGACGGCAATGACGTCTCCAGGCACGACGCCCTCGGAAGGGATGGTGCGAAGCTGCCCGTCCCGGAACACGCGCGCCGTTGGAGAGGTCAGGTCCTTGAGGCGCTCCAACGCCCGCTCGGCCCGGGCTTCCAGCACCAGTGTGACGATGGTGATGGGCGCCAGCGCCGCCAGTGTCACAGCGGCGTCGGCGACATCGCCCAAGAACAAATAGGTGCTCCCGGCCACGATCAGGAGCACGGCCATGGGGTCCAGAAACGGCTTGAGTAGCCACGCAAAGACCCTGCCACGGCGCTTGCGCGGGACCAGGTCATTGGGGCCATACCGAGCAAGCAGCTTGGCGGCCTCTGCCGATGTGAGGCCTTGCATTGTCTCCGAAGACACGCTGGCGTCCTCCAGTTGCCGGTTGCAGCCTACATCACCCCTGCCAGGACGTAATCATAGTCAAGCTGGCCCGGGTAATCCCATTGACCGCGCGTGCTTGCGGCCCTATAGTCTTCGCACTTCTCCCCCTAGGCTTTTCGGACTAGCAGTCTGTTGGGTTGGTTCGCCGGCGATGCCATCGGCCCGGCGGCGTGGCCGTGCCGTGCCAAGCACCATAATCGACCGGTGGGGAGGAGGGCTCGCAAAAAAGGCCGGGCCACCGGAGGACATTACTTGATGGACCCAATGTCAAAGCGACTTCTGACCGCGGCAGTGGGGCTTCTGGCGTTTACTATGGCCTGCAGCGGTGACGGTAATGCGCTAACGCCCACGGCGACAGCAACCTTCGCTAACTCGCCAGCTGCAACTGCGACCGCAGGCCCAACGGCTACTCCGACCCAGCAAGGCGGGGGCAGCCATACGCCGACGCCGGTCCCGCAGGGCGCTGACAGCTTTCATCTGACGATAAAGAGCGGGCCGGACGCCGGGACTTACACCGGCGCCTACGATGACGGCTCCTCCATTTGCTTTGCAGGAAGCCCGGCACCCCTGAACGCAGTCTACTATGGGGATGATCTATCGGGCAGCGGCAAGCCCATCAATCTGACCCTACTCGCTTCCCCGGACGAACCCAACCAGGTCGTCCTGCAGATGAAGGTAGGCGAGAACGGGACCTACAACATCTCGACAGTCACCTCGCCTGCGCAGGGAAGCGGGACGGTCACCGTTGACAATCAGGGCGCGGTTACCACCATGGACCTGACCGGCACCACGGCTGAGGGGCCTGCTATTGAGCTGACAGTGGAATGCCACTTGGGCTCGTAGAAAAGAACAAAGGCATGGCACCCCAGGCACGCCATCGCGCTGGGATGTTCCTAGTTAAGGTCCGTACGGTCCCGCGCATATCGCCGGCGGCACCACGAAGACTGACCCGTACACCCAAACAACGACAACCATCAGGTGAGATCTGCACCGGGAGCAGTAGCGCCCAGTTCGTTCTATGAACGGATGGGCGCCGCTCCGGAATACAAATGACAATCAAGAGCCTGAAATCCTGAAAGGATAACTGACCGATGCATAGGACCAAGACAAGATTGCTAGCAGGCTCGTTGCTGTTGCTGGCCGCCACGGCGGCATGCGGCGGCGGAGCAGCGCCGACACCAACGAGCTTAGGTGGGCAAGTCTCAGGGACCACCCCGCAGGCAACTCCGACCGCCACGGCTTCAGAGCACGCAACGCCGACCGACTCGCAGCAGGACAACGGACCAACGCCGGCGGTGCCCACGGACGCCGACTACTTCACCATGAACGTCAAGAGCGGGCCCATCGCGGGGACCTACGTAGGCTCCTACCACGACACGGCTCCACTGTGCCAACAGCTCCCCACCATGTTCGGCGCCTTCCAGGCCTTGTTCGTCGGCAAGGACGAGAGCGGTAAGCACAACATCCAATTCACTCTCGCCGTCGATCCGGCACAGCCTGATCAACTTCTCATGGGCTTTAGCGTGTCCAGCCCCACCGGCACGCAAGGGTATGCCATTGACACGACCCAGACGCCACCAGAGGGCAGTGCAACTGCTGTCTTCGGCTTGCAGGGTGCAGCCACAACGGTTAAGGTCTCCGGCGCGGCAGTGGACGGCGATTCGCTGACGGCAGGCCCGCAGGTGGAGGCAACGCTCGTATGCCATCTTCCGACGTCATAGACAAAGCAGGCGCTGGTGAGGATCCCCGAAGGGTTCCATGAGCGGCTTGACGGGCCAGGAAAAGCAAGGCAGAAACCCTCCCAGGCCGGGGCCGTGGCTGCGGATCTTCTTCCGGCTGCCCGTGTGCCTGTACCGTCTGCGCCTGGGCTGGGTGCTGGGCCGCCGTTTCATCATGATCACGCACTTGGGTCGGCGAACGGGCCGCGTCCATCGCACGGTGGTCGAAGTGGTCAAGTACGAGAAATTGACCCGGGAGAGCGCCGTGCTGGCCGCTTACGGCCCACGTTCGGATTGGTACCGCAATATCAAGGCACATCCCGCCCTGGAAGCCCAGACGGGCCGAGACCGGTACGTGCCGGACCAACGAGACCTCACGCCGGAAGAAGCGTTCGAGGTGCTGAAGGACTATCGCCGGAGGCACCCGCGCACCTTGAAAGCCCTGCTGCGGGCGGTCCCGATCATTCAATACGACGGTTCTGATGAGTCTCTGCGCCGCATGGCTGAGAAAGTGCCATTTGTGGCATTCCGGCCCAAAACGCCCTAGGCGCCATCAAGCAACATTGATACTGGAGGGAGGCGCCGCTCAGTAAGAGCAGGCGCCACTAGTTGGCGCCTGCCTCCAGCGGGCGGAGCGGGCTCTCCATATGGGGTTTCGAATCCCGCGCGGTTCACTATTGCATGCGTCGCAATCTCCCCGCACAATCTCCCATACGCAGTAGTGCGAGCGTAGTCCTTAACCCTTGATGCTTGCGCAGCGATTTAGGCAAGAAGTCTGCTTGCAGGCGAAACCGGGAACAAGGGAGCGGCCACTATGGCAGAGAAGCCTTCTCCACAAGGGAACGACAGCCCAGCGCACCGAGCCGGCGACAACACCCGCGGAATTAGCGGCGAGCGACGTATCGTCACCGCATTGTTTTGCGATGTGGTCGGCTCCACCGCCATCGCCGAACAATTGGACCCGGAAGACTGGGCTGAGATCGTCAACGGGGCGTTGGAGATACTGACGGAGCCGGTGGCGCACTATGAGGGAACGGTCGTTCGCCTGTTGGGCGACGCCGTCCTCGCCTTCTTCGGCGCGCCGGTCGCTCATGAGGATGACCCCCGCCGGGCCATCCTGGCCGCTCTGGAGATGATGGAAGCGCTGCCGCACTACCGCCTGCGGGTGTTCAAGGAGTACCACGTTGATTTCAACGTCCGCATCGGCATCAACACTGGGCCCGTGGTCGTAGGCGATATCGGGTCCAGCGTTATGACGGAGTACACAGCGCTGGGTGACGCGGTGAACGTGGCAGCGCGGATGGAGCAGACGGCGGAGCCAGGGTCAATCCAGATTGCCCACGACACCTACCGTCTCGTCGCACCCTTCTTCGATGTACGTCCCCTGGGAGGGATTGAGGTCAAGGGGAAGGCCGAGCCCGTGGAGTCATATCGTGTGCTGAATGAGAAGAGCCAACCGGGCCGATCACGTGGTCTTAACGGCATCAGCGCGCCACTCATC